>JANMRV010000208.1:0-14494 GCA_031388685.1 Planctomycetota bacterium | reverse complement strand
GGCTTCGTGAAGTGGCGCTTCTCGAACGACGGCCAAATCACGCTGTATGAAGGCCAGCGCGCCGACTACTTCAACGATGCCTTCCGCTACGAGCTGTCGATCGTCGAACAGCGCGCTTCGGGGGAACTCTTCGAATACTGCGTGCCGCAGGAGACGCTCGTCCCCTCAAGTGGCTCGAACTCGGTGCGGTTGCTCGGAACAGAATTGCCGTTCTCACTCGAGGTCCAGCACTTCGCGCGCAACACGCGCGTGCTGCGCAAGGGGCCGAAGTTCGCAGTCGACGTGCCGGTGATCGACGGGCTTTTCCTCGCCGAAGAGCCGCAGGACACGCAAGCCGAACGGAACATCGCGGGTGCGTACCTGCGTCTGGTCGACGCAGCCGGCGGTGAGACCCAGGAAGCCATCGTCTGGGGCGCACAGGCACAGCCCTGGACCGCAATGTGTGCAGGCCGCACCTTCAGTTTCGATTTGCGCCGCGAGCGTCACGCGTTGCCGTTCGAAATCGAGCTCGAGGATTTCGCCAAGGTCGATTATCCGGGCACTTCAACGCCCAAGTCGTTCACCAGCGATGTCACCGTCAGCGAAGCGGGCAGTGAGCGCGCGCTGCGCATCTCGATGAACGAGCCGCTGCGCAGTCAAGGCATGGTCGTGTATCAGGCATCCTGGGGGCCGCAGGGCGCCGGCCCGGGCACGCGGCTGTTCTCGACCCTCGCGGTCGTCCGCAATCCCGCCGATCGTTTGCCGCTCTACGCGTGCATCGTGATCGCCTGCGGACTGCTGCTGCATTTTGGCCGAAAACTGCGCGCGGCCTTGCGCGCCACGGCGGCGCTGAGATGAGCTACTGGTTCCGCAAGAGCCTGAGTGTGTGCTGTGCATTCTTGCTGTGCGCGTTCGCATCGGCGCAGCAGGACGAAACGCCTTCGGCGTGGACGCCGCGCACGCTCGAAATCGCCGGAAATCTGATCGTGCAGGACGGGGGCCGGCTCAAGCCGTTGTCGACGTTGGCGAATTTCACGTTGCTGCGCATCAGCGGCCGACGTTCGTACACGGACGCACAGGGCGAGCGACACGGCGCGGTCGAGTTCCTGCTCGACACGCTTTACTTTCCCAAGCAAGCCGCGGACGCGCCGGTCTTCCTGATCAACGATTCGAACGTCGTGCAGGCGCTCGAATTGAAATTGCCACAGAAGAAGAAGCGCGACCGCTACACGTTCCACGAACTCGAAGCCGGACTGAATAAACTCTTCGCGCTCGCACACGAGTACGCCGCGCTCGATTCCAAGCAGCGCAACAGCGTGCAGGGCGAAATCGTGTTGCTGGCCGAGCGCATCGACGCGTTCCTGCGGCTCAATCGTCAAGAGACGATCGCGTTGATTCCGCCTGACGACGACGCTGTCGGTGACAATGCGACGGTTTGGCTTCCACCAGCGCTCGTGATGGCGCAACTCGGGCGCGGAGAACAGCCTAGCGCGTCTCGCCAGCGAGTCTGCGATGCCCTCGACAAGCTGGCGACGGTGCGCGGCGAGCCGCAAGCCTTCGAAACACGGCTCGATCAACTGCGCGCCGTGCTCGATTCGTTCGCTGCCGTGCGCGCGAATTCCGGCCCCGTCAAATTGGAAAGCAGCTACTACCGACTCAACCCGCTCGGTTGGGGCGTGGGCCTGTTCACGATTGCTTTCCTCGCTGCCGCGCTCGGTTGGATGCGGCCGCGCTGGAACTGGCTCCACCGAGCGTCCGTAGCGCTCGCCGCCGGCGGCACGCTCGCACTGATCGTCGCGATCGTGTTTCGCTGCATGATCCGCGGCCGCCCGCCGGTGTCGACGTTGTACGAGACGGTCTTGTTCGTCACCGCGGTCGGCACGAGCCTCGCGCTCGCTCTCGAATGGTTCGACCGGCAACGCGTCGCGAGTTCGGTCGCCGCCTTCGCGGGCATGGTCGGATTGTTCATCGCCAACGGATTCGAGACGCTCGACGCAAAGGACACGATGCCGAGTCTGGTGGCGGTGCTCGACACGAATTTCTGGCTGGCGACGCACGTGACCGCGATCACGATCGGTTACTCGGCGGGCATACTCGCGGCTCTGCTCGGCAGCGTCTACGTGCTTGCCAAGGCCGTGCGCCCCGCGCGCATGACGACGGAGAAGTTCCATTCACTGGGCCGCATGGTTTACGGCGTGCTGTGCTTTGGACTGATCTTCTCCACGGTCGGCACGATTCTCGGCGGCATTTGGGCCAACGAAAGTTGGGGCCGCTTCTGGGGCTGGGATCCCAAGGAGAACGGCGCACTGCTGATCGTGATCACTCAACTCTTCATCTTGCACGCGCGCATGGGCGGCTATCTGCGCGAGTTCGGCGTTGCGATCGCCGCGGCCGCCGGCGGATGCGTGGTCGCGTTCTCGTGGTGGGGCGTCAACTTGCTCGGCGTCGGCCTGCACAGCTACGGATTCACGAGCGGGATCCAGACGGCGCTGACGACCTACTACGGCGTGCAGGGCGCGCTCGTTCTCACAGGGATCTGGGCGCTATGGCGCGAACGCCGCGCGCGACGCGACCTGCAAGGGTCGGTCGCGAACGCTCCCGTCGCCATGCCCAAAGCAGGCAGCTCGCGTCGCGCAGCCTGAAGGCGACGCCCGCGAGCCGTGTCCGTGCCGCAGGGCACGCCCCACGCTAGACTACGCGCGTGATTCGCCACTACCTGCTCTTGTGTTCGGTCTTCTTTGCCAGCGCGATTGCCCTGACCAGCTGCGGCGACCCGCCTGACGAAACGCCGCTGGGCCGCGAAATCGCCGCGATCATGGCCCGGCCCGAGCAAGCCGTCGACAAGGTCAAGCTGCAGCATGTGCTCGTCGCCTTCGTCGGTGCGATGAAGGGTTCGGAGAGCGGGCGCACCTATGCCGAAGCGCGCGTGTTGACCGAAGATCTTCTGAAGCGCGCGCGCGCAGGCGAAGATTTTCCCGCCATGATGGACAAGTACAGCTCCGACGAGGGCGGCGGCACGTACACGCTGACGCAGTCCGACCGCAAGGAGTACGCCAAGAACTTCCAAGCGGTCGGCTTCCGGCTTGCCGTTGGAGAAGTCGGCGTGTCCGCCTACGACCCGAGCAAGGGCCCGTTCGGCTGGCACGTGATCAAGCGGATCGAGTGAGACCGAGCCCGGTAATCCCGCGGCGTTTATTACCTGGCGCATACATGACCCGACGCAGCGTCACTGCGCCCGGACATGTATGCGCCAGGTAATAAACGCCGCGGGATTACCGGGCTCGATTCAAGAAGCGTGCTTACGGGGGCCGAACAGGGGGCAGAGGGTAGGCGCCGATTGCGCCTTCCCCGTCTGCGTCACGAAACATGAGGCTTTGCATGCGCCGCCAACTTGCCGCCGGATTCGCTTTGGTGCTCCCCCTGGTTCTTGGTTTCTCGTCGTGCATGAGCGGCGAGCAGAGCGATGGCCTCAGCCGGGTCGATGATCTGCTGAGTCGCGTCGAACAGGTGCAGGTCGAAGCTCTGGTCTCACGCGAGAAGGCCAGCGCGGCCTTCGATGCGCTCGGCACGGTCGTCGCGCCGGATTTCAAAGGGGATCCGATGCTCGTGTACGCGGACCTGGTCAGGAAGATCGACGAATCGAAGACCCAGGCCGAAAAACTAGAACAGTCCGTCGAGCCCATGAAGGGCACGGCCAACGAAGTTTTCCAAGCCTGGACCAAGGACTTGGAAAAATTCGGCAACACCAACCTGCGCCAGCAAAGCCAGGCGCGCCTGGCCGAAACGCGCTCGCGCTACTCGGAGGTGCACGATGCGGCAGTCGCCGCGCTGGTCTCGATCAACGCCTTCAACTCGGATCTCAATGACCAGGCGCTGTTCCTGGAGCACGACTTCAACGCCGCGGCCGTGTCGGTGATCGCGGCTCAGGTGCCTGCGCTGACAAGTCAAGCCCGCGACCTGGGTCGACGCTTGAATGCCTGCGTCAACGCATCGAAGCAGTACATCTCTTCCGGCGCGCTGCGCGGACAGATCGATTCGCCCTCGGTTCCGGCTGAACCCGCCGAGAAGGTTGCGAGCGTTCCGCAGGCCCGTCGCTTGCCCAATCCGATCTCGGATACAGGTGACGAGGCAGGCGCTCCGGAGGAAAACGCAGCGAACACGACGACGCTGCCCGCGCGTCGCCGCCCGCGCGCCGGCGCCACTTTGGCCAATCCGCTCGAGACGCCCGAAGCTCCGCCAGTCGTGCCAGGCTCGACTCAACCGACCTCCTTGCCGGTCAAGCCCGAAACCGATCATGCCGCGTTGCCCACACCTGCACCGGTCAAACCCGGCGAAGGCGGCAATCTCTAGCTACTCGCGAGCGCGTCGCAACGCGTCGCGCGCGCGCTTGTGCGCCCGCACGACGCGTTTCGCCACGGATGGCGCCGCGCGGCCCATGACCCCATGAGCTGGACTTTGCTGGTAGCCCTGGTGGCCGCGCTCGGCGTCGCGCTGCTCGTCGCGATCGCTCGGCGCAACGAACTGGCGCACATGCGCGCGCGTGTGTCCAAGCGTGAACGGGCCGTACGCTCCGGTGCCGACAAGGCGCAGCTGCAACATCCGGTCGTCGATCTCTCGCGCTGCCTGGGCTGCGGGACCTGCGTCGCGGCCTGCCCTGAAGAAGGTGTGCTCGAACTCGTGCACGGTCAGGCGGTCGTGGTCAACGGCGCGCGCTGCGTCGGGCACGCGGCCTGCGAGCGCGAGTGCCCCGTAGGCGCGATCACGGTCACGCTCGCGAACCTGGAAGAGCGCCGCGACGTGCCCGCCTTGACCCATGAGCTCGAAGCGATCGGATCGCCGGGACTGTTCCTCGCCGGAGAAATCACAGCCCACGCGCTGATCAAGAACGCGATCCTGCAGGGCACCAGCGTCGCGGCCGAAGTCGCGCGGCGTGTAAACGATGGCGCACGCGGCGACGGCGAGGAGTTGCTCGACCTGTGCGTCGTCGGCGCCGGACCCGCGGGACTGGCCTGTTCGCTGGAGGCCAAGCGCCACGGCCTGCACTTCGTGACCATCGACCAAGAATCCGGCGCGGGCGGCACCGTGGCGAAGTATCCGCGGCGCAAGCTCGTCGTGATGCAGCCGGTCGAGTTGCCGCTGCACGGCCTGCTCGGCCGCACCGAGTTCACCAAGGAAGAGCTGGTCGAACTCTGGCAGCGAGTCGCGGAGGAACAGGAACTGCCGCTGCACAGCGGCGAGACGCTCGAGGGCGTCGAGCGCGCGCCCGACGGCACTTTCCGTGTGCACACCAGTGTCGGCGTGCACCACGCGCGGCACGTCTGTCTGGCAATCGGACGGCGCGGGACTCCGCGCAAGCTCGACGTGCCCGGCGAGGAATTGCCGAAAGTCGCCTACAGCCTGCTCGACGCGAATTCCTACACCGGCCGACGCCTGGTCGTCGTCGGTGGCGGCGATAGCGCCGTGGAAACGGCGCTTGCGCTGGCTGAACAACCTGGCAATGAGGTAACGCTTTCCTATCGCCAAGGCGAGTTCCACCGCATCCGCAAGCGCAACGAAGCGCGACTGCAGATCGCGCTGGAGGAGAATCGGCTCCAGGTGGCGCACCACAGTCAACTCGTCTCCATCGAGGACGACGAAGTCGTGCTCGAATTCGGCGAGCAGGCCGAAGGCGGTGCGCGGCGCGAGGCGCTGGCCAACGATGAAGTCTTCGTGATGGCCGGGGGCATCGCGCCCTTCGAACGGCTGGAGCACGCCGGTGTTTCTTTCGATCCGACGCTGCGCGAACCCGTCGCTCCGTTGCAGGAGCAGGGCAGCGGGCTCTTGCCCGCGCTCGGTGTCGCCTTCGCGCTCGCGCTCGTCGCCTTGATCTTCGCGTTGTGGAACATCGACTACTACATGCTTGCGCCCGAACAGCGCGCGCAGGATGTGCGGCACGTCTGGCTGCGCTCGGGCCGCGGGGTCGGACTTGCACTGGGCATCGCTGCGACGGCGATGGTTTTGTTCAACCTGCTGTACCTGGTGCGTCGCAACGGCGGCCGCTTCCAGCGCATGGGTTCGCTGCAGATCTGGATGAACAGCCACATGGTCACCGGCATCGTTGCGCTGCTCGCGGCGATGTTGCACGCGGCGATGAGTCCGCGCGACACGGTGGGGGGACACGCGCTATGGGCATTGGCGTTGCTGCTCGTCACCGGCGCGATCGGCCGCTACTTCTACGCCTGGGTGCCGCGGGCCGCGAACGGGCGCGAACTCGCGCTGGAAGAAGTGCGTGCGCGGCTCGATCACTTCGTCGAACAATGGGAAGCCCATGAACGCGGCTTCCTGGGGCGCGTGCGCCGCGAGCTCGCGCAGCTGATCGAGGCGCGACAATGGAAGAGTTCGTTTTTCGGCCGAGTCGGCGCACTGTTTTTCGGTCAGCGCGAGCTGCGCCACAGTTTGACGCGCATGGCCGAACTTGGTCGCGCCGAGGGCCTGCCCGAAGCGCGCATCGAGGAGGTCCTGCACCTGGCCCGCCAGGCGCACCGCAGCGCGCTCGCGGCCGCTCACCTCGAAGATTTGCGGGCCGTGCTGAACACCTGGCGCTATCTCCACCGCTGGGTCGCGGCCCTGATGGTCCTACTCATGGTCCTGCACGTCGCCTACATCCTCGCGTACACGCAGGGCTTGTCCGACTGAGGGCTCCGCGGAGCCAGGGCCCGGCGCTGCTTGCGCGATTTCACGAGCAGCGAGCCGGACCCTCAGCCGAGGGTTGCGATGCTTGAATGAACGAAGGGCGATTCACTCGGTGTTTCGTGAACCAAACGTGGGGGGGGCAGCAGCCAACTCGCCTGTTCGCACCGGATCCGTCGCCCAAATCTACTGCTTGAAGCACTGAATTCGCGCAGGCGCTCGAAGGTGGCCCTGACCAGCTCTCTTGACTCGCTCCTGCGTCGACGCTCGCCTTCGCCATCGGGCGTGGCTTCGCATTCGGCTGCCTGTTCCAGCCGGCGCTTCTGTGCAGCGCCGCTCTTGCCGCGCGGAGGCAACGTGCCGACGCGTGCGCCGATCACGAAACGGATCTCGCGCTCGATCAGGATCGGTACCGTGACCGATTTCTGCGGGCGAGGATGCTCGTAGGTCTCCAGCTCGTCGAACGAAAAGACTTCTCCCAGTTCCGGACGCTGCTAGGGAAGCAGAGTCGCGGGCTCAGCCTGCGGACGTCAGCCGCCGAGCCTGAAGCACCGCACCTGGGGCGTCCGGCGCACCCGCGTCGGCGCCGACCGAGCGCCACAGCTCGGGTATGGCGGCAATCGGTCCACCCCCTACCAGGATCGGCGGAGGGGCCGGCCCGAGTTCGCGGTGAAGCAGCGCGATCAGCGCCGCCGCGCCGCGCAGTTGGGATCCAAGCTGCACGGAGAGCGCGATCAAGTCGGGCTGAAAGTCCCTTGCGGCCAGGATCAGGTCTCGCGCAGGGGTGTTGGCGCCCAGGAACGCGACCTGAAAACCGTCCAATTCGAGCTGGTCGCCGACCATGCGCGCGCCAAGGTCGTGGAGATTGCCTGGCACCGATGCGAGCAGAACCCTCTTGCCGTTGCGAGGTGCGCGCGCCGATCTAGCCCTCGAGCGCAGCAACACGAGCGCGTCTCGCACGACGTTCGAAGCCAGATGTTCATCGGCGGCGTGGATTTGGCCGGCGTGCCACATGTTGCCAATCTCGGATTGCGCCGGCGCTAGCAGCTTGCCGTGCAGGTCCGCAACGGATGCACCGGCGTCGTAGGCATCGGTGATCAAGAGGGTCGCGTCGTCGCTGCGTGCTTCGAGCACGGCGAGCAGGAAGCGCTGTTGGAGCTCGGTCCAAGGTGGCTCGTCCGGCGGCGTTGGATTCTCACCTTTCGTGGCTGCTGCTAGGGCATGCTCCGCGCTCTGGATGCAAGCCACGGCCAGTGCCGCGCCTTCAGTCGGCAACACTGCGCTCAATTCTTCGCGCAACGCGACCAAATTGCCTTGCAGGAGATCGAGCTCCATTCCGCTCGACTCGAAGGCGGAACGCACCCAGGTCACGTGCATCACGAAAAGGTCTGGGCATCCGCAGGCGAGCGCGTTCGCCAAGTACGTCAGTCGCACCTCGGTGTCACGCAGCCAATCATCCAGCGCCGAGGCCGGTCGCATCAACAGGGCCACAGAAGCCCCCGAAAACTGGCGCGCGAGCACACCGCGCGCATGAGCTCGCAGCGAAGTCTCGATCAGATCGGCAACGAATTCTCCATCTGCGTGCATCGAAGGTGACAAGCATCCTTGCGCCTGCGTCGCAGGGGCGCAAGCCCATTCGACCGAGGCGCGGGCGTGGCGGGCGGGTTGGTTTCCTGCCTGCTTGCCCTGCGCGGCCGGTCCTGCTCCCGGTCCTGCTCCTGGCGGTCGCCCGTGGGCTCACGTTCAGGCCGGGAAAATCCGACTGAGGCCTACGTGAGGGTCAAGAGTGTGCATTTCTGGATCGCGGTCGTCTCGCTCGCCGCGGTGGTCGGCATGGCGGTCGTCGACCTCAGGCGCACCTCGCCGGGGGAGGTGACCACCGTGCACGCTCGCGACGAGAAAATCGACGGCGGCCAGAGCTGCAACCAGTGTCACGGCGGGCTGTTCTCGAACATGACCGACTCGTGCCTGGAGTGTCACGCGCCGATCGAAGAGCAGATCGCGAAACGCAAGGGACTGCACGGCGTGATCAAGGCCGGTGTGGCGAACGCCTGCGCCAGCTGTCACAGCGAACACCACGGCGCGTCGTTCGCGATCGTCAATCGCCAGAGCTTCGTGCTCGCAGGGATCCCCGATCCCGCGAACTTCGATCACGAGCGCATCGGCTGGGTGATGGAGGGCAAACACCTCGAGCTCGGTTGCATCGAGTGCCACACCAATGCCGATGTCGCCGTGCTGCCACAGGGTGGCGCGCGTTTCATCGGTCTCGCACAGGAGTGCACCAGCTGCCACGAGGATCCGCACAAGGGCCAGATGACCAGCAGCTGCATCTCCTGCCACGGGCAGGACACATGGCAAGAGATGCACTCGGAGAACCACGAGAAGAATCTGCCGTTGGTCGGTGGTCACGAACCGCTCGACTGTCGCGCGTGTCACGCCAAGGACACGGAGCGCGCATTGGAAGCCATGGACAAGAACGCGCCCGCGCTGACTGCGCGCACGTGCATCGAGTGTCACCCCTCGCCCCACGACGAGCCGTTTTCACAGGGCGCGGCGGCACTTGCGAACATGTCGCTCGGAGCGAGTTGCGTGGTCTGCCACAAGGCCGAGCACGAGAGCTTCCGCGACGAGGCGCTGAAACTGACGCCCGAGCAGCACGCACAAAGCGGATTCTCACTCGAGCTGCCGCACGAGAAACAGACCTGCGCAGAGTGCCACGATCCGCTGCGCTTGGAATTCGTCGAACGCTATCCCGGCCGCACGGCCGACCTGTGCAGTCAATGCCATGCCGATCCGCACGGCGGCCAGTTCGCCGAAGGCCCGTTCTCGACCGGCGATTGCCTCGCCTGCCACGAGCGCACGCGCTTTGAGCCGCACACCTTCGACGTCAACAAGCATGCACAGGCCGAATTCGCCCTGAGCGGCACGCACACCACGACCAAGTGCAACGAATGCCACCTCGATCCCGTGCGCAGCGAATTGCCGCGCGATTTCCGCGGCATCGAGGGCAAGTGCGAAGCGTGCCACCCTAACGTGCACGGAGAGATCTTCGAGGTGACCAGCGCGATGCTGCCCAAGGTCAGCGCCGGAGAATGCGCACGTTGCCACGACTCGACGCGCTTCGCGAATGTGCCGCCGGAGCAGTTCGATCACGGCGCGTGGACCGGCTTCGAGGTTGACGGCGCGCACAAGCAGAGCGCCTGCGAGACCTGCCACATCCCGCGCAAGACCGCCGACTTGGACGGCCGCATTTTCGGCAAGGTCACTGAGCACTTCGGCCAGTACCAAGGCTGTATCACCTGCCACAAGGACCCGCACGCGGGCGAATTCGACACCGTCGGCTTCCCCAGGACCGTCAGCGGTCGCAGCGACTGCGCGCGCTGCCACGCAACCACTTCGTTCCGCCTGCAGCCCTTTGGCTTCGACCACGGCATGTGGACCGGTTTCGAATTGCTGGGCGGCCATCGCACCGCCTCGTGCTCGGCCTGTCACACGCCGCGCATCCCGGCCGACGCGCTCGGCCGTACCTGGGAGCCGGCGCTCGGCCGCGGCTGCGCTGACTGTCACGACAACCCGCACGGCGATCAATTCGCGGTCAAGGGCAGCACGAACTGCGCGAGCTGCCATGCCGACGCCGTGCGCAACTTCAGCACCTTCGATCACGAACGCGACTCGCGCTTTCCGCTGGGTGAAACCCACCAGGACGTGACCTGCGCCCAATGCCACAGGCCGGAAAACCCCACGGGTCTGCAGAGCGCGGCGGCCATCGTCCGATACAAGCCGCTGGGCATCGAGTGCGCATCGTGCCACGGCGTGCACGAAGAGGTGTTGCTGCGTCGCAAGCCCGGAATCAAGTGAAGCAGAGCTTCCTCTTGTGGTTGTTTGCTCCGTGTCTAGTCGCTGCGGCGCTGCCGCCGGCGCAGGCTCAGGAGAGCGTAGGAACCGTGCGCGTCGAACTGCGCGTCGTTTCCTCGCGCGTCGGTTCAGCCGTGATCGATCGCGGCAGCGCCGACGGATTGGCGCGCGGTGACAGGATCACTTTTCGCACACGCGACGGCAAAGCATATTTCGGAACTCTGCGGCGCATCGAGGAGCGCGGCGCGCAAGTCGATCTCGACGATCCGAACTTCGTTCCGCCGGCGGGCATGCGCGGAGAAGCGGACGTGCCCGCCGCTCGTTTCGCGATCGCGCCGCCGCTCGGCGCGCCTGAAGCTGCGCCTCGAGCGCAAGCGACGGCGCCCGCACATCCGCCCTGGAAGCCGCGCGAAGACGAGTGGACCCAGGATCAAGCACTGCTCGCGCGCGTGCAGCCGTTGCGGCCGAGCCAGCGACCGAGTTCGACCCACGGACGCATCTATACGATCGCCGACTACGTTCGCAGCACCGAGGACCAACGCAGCGACGGCTTCTACCGTCTCGGCGGCGAGGTGACGATCGAGAACAGCCGCGGCAATGGCGAGCGCATCCATTTCGACGGCGAGCTGAATTACCGCCAGACCGACGTTCCCGACAACGGCGACGACACGGGAACCTACTTGCGCGTCGATCGCGCTTCGTACGCGGTCGGCGGCAATCGCTTCCAGCCCGATCGCTTCGAATTCGGCCGTTTCATGCACGACAACATGCCCGAATTCGGCATGGTCGACGGCGTGGAATGGAGTCAGCGACGTGCGAACGGAGATCGCTACGGGTTGAGCGCGGGTTTCATGCCGGAACCGGATCCACAGATGAACTCGATCCAGGATTTCGAAGTCTCGGCTTCCTATCGCTGGATCCACGACGATTCCGAGCAGCTCTCGGCAGCCGGCGGATTCCAGAAGACACTGCACAACTCGAGCGCGGACCGCGACCTGTTCGTCGGCAAGTTTCAGTACCTGCCGCGCAACGGCTGGTCGTTCACGAGCACCGGCTGGTTCGACTACTACACTTCGAGCGACACGGCCAAGGGCCAGGGCCTCGAAGTCACGCAGGCCTACGTCGACACCGGCAAGCTCTGGGAGAGCGGCAGTTCGCTTCACATGGTCTACAGCCACATGGCTTTCCCCGAGCTGGAGCGCGACGAATTCCTGCCGGTCACGGCCGCACAGCTCGCCGACGATCACAACGATCGGTTCGCGTTGCAAGCTCGCGTTCGCGTCTTTGATCCCGTGCGAGTGCATGCCTCGAGCGGTGTCTGGGCCGATCAGGACGACACCGGATCCGACTTCGAATGCGGCGTCGAAGTCGACGATCTGCTCAGCGAACGCAGTCTGATCGACGTCGCCGGTTTCGCCACCCAGGGCAAGTTTGTCAGCGTGCTCGGCGCGCGCGCGATGTTCAGCCGCCAGACGGATTTCGGTCAGTGGGGCGCGGAGTACGAGCTGGCCAACAACCGCATCAACGGATTCAGCGACAACAACGACGACTTGCCGCAGCATCGCGTTCGATTGTTCACTGACTCCTTCCTCGCCAACGGCTGGAGCCTCTCGGGCCACCTCGAAACGATCGTGTGGGACCAAGAGAACTCCGTTGCTTTGGGTTTCTACCTGCAGAAGAACTTCTGAGGCCTGCGATGAACATCCAACACGACGATCACGGGTCCAAGACGACGCGCCGCCTGCGCTGGAGCGCGACCTTGATCACACTGCTCTTGCTGGTGGCCGCGTGCATCTCCCAGGGCACGGACTTCAGCAAGCAGCATCTGTGGTGGTCCGGGCTCGGCCCCGTGTTGCCGCACGACACGTTCCCCGCAGACTGTTCGGAATGCCACGTCGGCAACGATTGGCAGACTCTCGTCGCTGACTTCCAATTCGATCACAAGGCGAAGACCGGCGTGCCTTTGAACGGCGCCCACGTGCGCGCGGCTTGTCTTTTGTGCCACAACGACCGCGGTCCTGCCGCTGTGTTCCAGGCGCGCGGCTGCGCGGGCTGCCACGAAGACGTGCACGCGACCCAGCTCGGTCCGAACTGCACACGCTGCCATCAGGAGTCGACCTGGGAGCCGCAGAATCAGGTCGCGATTCACTTCGGTACGCGCTTCCCCCTGATCGGCGTGCACGCATCGACAGCCTGTCACCGCTGCCACCCGGGCATCGAGACCGGCAAGATCCTGCCGACGGATCCACAGTGCCTGACCTGCCACCAGAAGGACCTCGCGCGCGCCAACAACCCCAATCACATCGGGCTGGGTTGGGTCGATCGCTGCAACCGCTGTCACTTGCCGCGGACCTGGAATCAGGCCGAGATTCATAACTGATCGGGGCACGGGGCCGGGCGGTACGGTGCTACGCACCGTCCCGAACTGTTGCGTCCGCAGAGCGGCGCTGTGAGAACTCCGGCCAGGTCGAGGTCCACCGGCAACGGCGCTCTGGCGGCACACGCGCCAACAGTTCAAGAAGGTGCCAGGCACCAGGGCACAGGCTGCAACAGTTCAGGAAGGTGGCAGGCACCACGTGGCTCGCAGAGGCCGGGCCCGGAAAAGTTCGTTCGGTCCCACCGAACCAGCGCTTTTTTCCTGGGGATAACTCAAGAGGCATGGAATCGGAAGCCGATTCGGTGTGCCAGGAGGAGAGGACGGCCAAGCGCAGGCAGCGGGGGTTGCCGGCAGCAAGGACAGCAAGCCTGTCCGGACGTCCAAGCCGATGAGTGCAAAGTTGACTAAAGGCGGACTGGGGCTGGGTCTCACAGGCATGAGTCTGGTGCTTGCGGCGTTGATCCATGGCCTTGCGGGCTGTGGTGCCGGGGAAACCAGCAGTCTGGTCAGCAGCGACTCGACCTCGTGCATGCAATGCCACAACGGCTCGCAGCACAACGACTACTCCGGACCGGGCATCGAGAACCCGCACCCGTTCACCAACTCCGACAATCTGAGTTGCATCGAGTGCCACGGCGGCAACCCCAACGGAACGGACGAGCTGACCAGCCACGTGCCGCCGCCGCCGCAGATCGGCGATGAATTGAATCTGACCAACAACGCGAAGGCCTACTTCAATCGTCTGACTCAGGCCGGCCTCGACAAGTACGCCGACTACGTGGTCGCGGGCGTCACCTACGAGGCGATCGACTACCTGCAATTCATCAACCCCGGCGACCTGCGCGTGACTACGGCTGCGCGCGGTTGCGGATCCTGTCACGACACGCACTCCACGACAGTCGCCACGAGCATGCTGGCCACCGAAGCCGGCATTTTCTCCGGCGCGAGCTATGCGATCGGCGCCGACAACGTCGTGCCCGAGAACGCGGCCTTGCACGAGAAGACCGCCGCCGACATCGGCTTTCGCGCCGTGACGGACCACCAGTACCAGGCCAACCAAGCGATTCTCGGCACCGTCGAGCGCCTGATCGAAGCGCCGGTCGTCAGCCTTTTCGGCGCCGTCGGTGCGAACGCGATTTTCAACAACCCCGCCTACTTCTCGGGCGCGCTCGTCGACGACCGCAATCCGGACAACACGGTGATCACGGGCTCGCCGCTGCACAACCTGTTCATGGAGCAGGTCAGCTTCACCTGCGGCGACTGCCACCTCGGTAGCGCCGGGGCCAACAATCGCGCTGGCGACTTCCGTTCGTCGGGCTGCACGGCCTGCCACATGCAGTACTCGCTCGACGGCAAGAGCGGATCGAGCGATCCGAACGTCAACAAGCTCGAGCCGGTCAATCCCGACGCGATCCACGCGCCCGAGCGGCCGCACCCGCGCAAGCACACGATCTCGAACATCTCGCGGACGCTTGCGAACGGTCACACGGTCGTCGGCATCGACGACTACGCCTGCGCCGGATGTCACCAAGGATCGAACCGCACCGTGCTGCAGTACTGGGGCATTCGCCTCGACCAGAACCAGGATGTGCGCAACGGCCGCCAGTATCCGGC
>JANMRV010000826.1:0-4802 GCA_031388685.1 Planctomycetota bacterium | reverse complement strand
AGATCCTGCGCAAGAAGAAGCAGGTCAACCGCCAGATCATCATGCTGACCGACGGCAAGCCATCGGCGCTGACCGAACGCAATGGCGAGATCTACAAGAACTCCTTCGGGCTGGATCTACGCGTGGTCAACAAGACGCTCGAGGAAGCCGAATGCTGCCGCCGCCTGGGCATTCCGATCACGACATTCATGCTCACGACCGATCCTCTGCTGGTCGAGTTCGTCGAACGCTTCACGCAACTCAACCGCGGGCGAGCGTACTACTCCGAACTCGACCGCCTCGGATCGTTCGTGCTGGTCGACTACATGAAGAACCGTCGGCGCCGCGTTTGACGCGGAACTCCGCTGCGCGCGTCTTCAGCGCCCCGGCCGGCCCGAGGTCCACGGAATCGAAGAATCCCTCGCGTTCGGCGAAGGCGACGCAAGCGTCGCCGGCCGGAAGTGTCGGCCGCGTCAAACTGGCCGCAGTATCGTTGGCCCCGGCCTAGGCCGACCCAAGGCGGCGGCGCGCGTGAACTTGAACCCCACGCGCGGCGATGTCGACGAGCGTGTTGCCGCTCAGATGCGCGGGCGCGCTTCGCTCTAGGGCGAGGTCCCCGGAGCATCGACTCGATCGGGCGAATGGCTCTCGCGTGGAGTTCGCGCAAATCTCCCTTGGGAGTTCACGGCCAATTCAGGATGACGTGCCTAGTGTCGAGGCCATGCGGTGTGCTGGTGCACCCGCGAGACTCTGAACCAGGAACATCAACCATGAAACACGCAATCATTTTCTCCGCCTCCACAATTACGCTCGCCGTCGGCACTGCGCTGGGCATCCTGAACGCCGCAACGGCGCACCCGGCCGCCACGGACGGCGGCAAAGTGCAACTCTCACTTTCCAGGATCTACTGGGAGTACAACGCGTCCGCGAACGATCTCGGCGTGCACGTCACGCTCGACGGCGAGGACTGGAAAGCGCTGCGGATCAAACGCCCCGACAATCAGACGATCTTCGAGGTCAAGGGCAAGGGCGCCTACAAGCAACTCGGCATGACCGAACTCTTCTTCGAAGGGGCGGAGCCGTCGTTGAATTCATTTCCGCTACAGGAGCTGCTCAACAAGTTCCCCGAGGGGGAGTACGACTTCGAGGGGTTCACGGTCGACAACGAGATCATCGAGGGTGAGTCGATGTTCTCGCACGCGATCCCGGCAGGGCCGCAGGTGAGCACCCAGCAGGGGCCGAACAATTCCCTGCGGGTCAACTGGACTCCGGTGACCAGCACGCCCCCGGGTTTCCCTGCTCGCCCGATCGTCATCAGCGGCTATCAAGTCATCGTCGGCAGCTTCCAGGTCACGCTCCCCGCGAGCGCCACAAGCGTGACCGTCCCTCCGGAATTCGTCGCCTCACTGGCAGCGGGCGTACAGCCCTACGAAGTGCTGGCCATCGAAGCGAACGGCAATCAGACGCTGACGGAGGGCACCTTCATCAGGTAACTCGAGCGTCGATGCAACACGATCGCAGTCTCCAAGCCCAGAGCTTGGGGACTGCATCGCCCTGATCTCGACCGTGGAAACGGTCTCGGTCGCGAGATACGGATACCGTAACAGGCTCGACTTCGACACCTCGACTGCGCACGCCCACGTTGGCGACGTTCGCGGTCGTTGTGTCGAAGATACGGTACCAGGCTCGACTTCGACATTGCGACCGGGCACGCCCACTCTGGCGACGTTCACGGCCGGTGGGATCCGGTACCCGACTCGTCTTCGAACAAGTGCCCCCGCGCAAGCGTCCCGCCTACGTACTCGCGCTGATTGTCGATCCGGAAATTGCAGGCCATCATTCCGAGGCGGCCCATGATTGGAGAAAGAACCTCATGAAGAGTCTCGTCTTCGTTGCGTGCCTGGGTCTGGTCGCATGCGCAGCTGCGCCAGAGAAGCTCGACGAAGTCGCGCGCACGGAGGCGGCGCGTCTCGTGCGGCCCTCGAAGTCGCTGTCGAGCTTCGCCGAGTACGAGCTCCGGCCTATCGTGCTGGGTTCGGCCGTGCAGGGCGACGCGAAAAAGATCGCGGAATCAGCCATACTGCAGGAGAAGCTGAATTCGAAGATCGAGCCCCTGCTCGCGGAGTGGCGCGCAGCGCCCGCTGGCACGCGTGCGGGCAAGCTGGTGGTCGAGCCGCAGCTCGTCGGTCTCAGAATTGTCAGTGGCGGCGCGCGGTTCTGGGCTGGTGCCATGGCGGGCGATTCGGAGATCGATCTCGACTTGCAACTGACCGAGGCCGGCAGCACTGGGGTGCTCGCCAAGGTCCGCATCGCGCGCGGCGCGGGCGGCTATGCCGGTGGGTGGTCCGTCGGCAAGACCGATCAGAATCTTCACGACTACATCGTGGCCATCGCGCACCAGTACCTGATCGACGGCTACTGAGAGACGCGTTTACGCGGACAAGCTACCGGATCCGTATCCTGCGCCTCGCGCGGGTCGGCGACTGCCCTTGGTCGACCCTCTCGCTTTGCGGGATCTGCGACGCGAGTGTAGATTCGAACCCGTCGTGAGTTATTGAAACCGCTCGAGGCAGCAGCATGCAGACGATGGCAGACGGGCAGCGTTCGCACCGATTTGGGATCGACGTAAAAAATTGGAAGGCACGAGTTCCAGGCTTCTCGATCGCACTGGCGCTCTGCGCGCCAGGCTGGGCGCAAAGCAAGATCGTCGGCTGGGGACCGACTTCATTCGACAGCAGTTATGAGAATGAGGTTTTCGTCGAAGCGGACGCGGGTTCGAATTTCAGCGTGGCGCGTCGTGCGGACGGAACCTTCGCGGCTTGGGGTAGCGGAGGCTCTGAACTCGTCCGGCAATCGCCGCCGCTTCCTGCGGGTTTGAACTACGTGCAAGTCGTGGCCGGTCGCTCGCATTGCCTGGCGCTGCGAACCGATGGAGCCGCCTTTGGCTGGCCGAATGGCAATCCCGCGGCGTCCGTGCCGACGCCAGGCTTTGCAATGACGCAGCTCGCGGCGGGGAACGATCACAGCCTCGCGTTGCTGAGCAACGGCAGCGTGTGGGCCTGGGGCGACAATAGCTTCGGCCAGTGCAGTGTGCCGCAGCCGCCAGGTGGGCTGATTTATGTGGAGGTCGCAGCCGGCGCGAACTTCTCGCTCGCTCTTCGAAGCGATGGCGCGGTCATTGCCTGGGGCAACAATGCCGGCGGAACGCTCAATGTTCCGCCGCTGCCTCCTGGGCTAGGCTTCGTCGAACTCACTGCCGGCCAGTACCACGCCGCGGCACGACTCAGCGACGGATCCGTCGTTGCCTGGGGCAGCAACTACGCGGGACAACTCAACGTGCCCGCGCTGCCGCCGGGAGTCACCTACGTCCAGATCGACGCAGCCACGGAACACATGCTGGCACGCAGGAGCGACGGTTCAGTTGTCGGTTGGGGCGAGAGCAGTCACGGCAAACTCGTCGTGCCGGCGCTTCCTCTCGGCACGACGTATGTCGACATTTCCGCCGGCGCGCCCGCAGTCGGGGGAGGCGAGCACTACGGCCACGGCGTGGCGCGGCGCAGCGACGGGAAGATCGTCTGCTTTGGTTGGAACGGCAACGCACAACTCAATTGTCCGGAGCTTCCCGCGGGAATTTCTTACGTCGAGGTCGAAGCTGCTTGTGGGGGAGTCGATCTCGGCGGGCCGTACGTCTGGCCGCACACTGTCGCACGACGTAGTGACGGCGCGGTCGTGGCTTGGGGCGATGAAACCTACGGACAGACCAACGTGCCCGTCCTTCCCCCGGGCATGAGCTACGTCGAGGTTGCCGCGGGCGGATTGCACTCCGTGGCGCGACGCAGCGACGGCAACCTTGTCGCCTGGGGCAACAACAGTTGGGGACAGCTCAACGGAATTCCGCCGCTGCCGCCGGGAACGAGCTACGTGCAGATCGCAGCAGGCTCCTACCACAGCCTCGCACGGCGCAGCGACGGTGCGCTCGTCGCGTTCGGCTACAACTTGCCTGCGTTGCTCAACGTGCCCGCGCTTCCGCCTGGTCTGACTTATGTCGACATTGAAGCGGGTCAAGTGCACAGCCTGGCGCTGCGGAGCGACGGTTCGCTGGTCGCCTGGGGCAGCTCCAATACCTATGGTCAGCTCAATGTTCCGGCTCTGCCACCGGGCATGAGCTACGTCGAGATCGCGGCCGGTGCGATTCACAGTCTTGCGCGGCGCAGCGACGGCGCGCTGTTGGCCTGGGGCAACAATAGCTTCGGCCAACTGAGCGTGCCCTCGCTTCCGCCGGGCGTGACATTCCTCGAAATCAGCGCCGCGGGCGCTTCCAATGCCGCGCGCTGCAGCGACGGCCAGATTCGCGTCTGGGGCACGCAACAGGGCGGAGTGGAAAACATTCCGCTGTTGCGCGCAGGCCAGCGCTTCGCCGACATCACGATGGGCGAGGGTTCGCTGGTCGCCTTGGTCGAACCCGTCTGGTCGACGTACTGCACGGCCAAGGTCAATTCGCTGGGCTGTACTCCGTCCATCGTTGCAGGTGGCATTCCGAGTGCGACGGCCGGCAGCGGATTTTTGATCGCGACCAGCAACGTGATCAACAACAAGCCGGGCTTGTATCTGTACACGAGCAGCGGTCAAGCCGCGCTGCCCTTCGTCGGCGGATTGCGCTGCGTGCATGATCCTGTGAAGCGTTCGGTGCCGATCCTTTCCGGAGGCACGGCTCCGCCGAACAATTGTTCAGGCGTCTACAGTCTCGACTTCAACGCGTTCGCGGCCGGCGCGCTCGGCGGAAATCCTGCGCCGTACCTGACGCTGCCCGGCAGCGTGATCGA
>JANMRV010000164.1:0-3104 GCA_031388685.1 Planctomycetota bacterium | reverse complement strand
AACCGAGCGCGGCGAGTGTGTCGATCTGCTCGAACGAAGTCACGTGCGGATGGACCTCGATGCCGAGTTCCGCGCCGGGCACGAGCTTGAAGTGCGCACGCAGGGCGCGCATCAGACGTTCGAGTTGCGCGGGCGAGAGATGTGTCGGTGTGCCACCACCCAAGTGCAACTGCACGACCTTTCGGCGCTCCTTCAGCAGCGGCGCGACCGTGGCGAACTCGGCCTCGAGCGCTTCGAGATAGCGTTCGACGCGATCGGCGCGGTGCGTGATGTCGACGCTGCAGCCGCAGTACAGGCAAAGACGTTTGCAGAAGGGGATGTGCACGTAGAGCGAGAGCGGTTCGTCGGGCTTTGCCGCGGCGCGTGCATAGGCGGCCAAGGCAGCCGCTTCGCCGAACTCCGCGCTCCAGACCGGCGCGGTCGGATAAGACGTGTAGCGCGGTCCGGGCCCGGAGAGTTCGAGCAGGGTCGCGTCATCGACAGCGAAGCCGCTCACGACCGATACTCCCGCGCGGCCGCGACGAAGGCCGCCACGCAAGCTGGATCGGTCTCCTTGATCACGCCGTGGCCAAGGTTGAGGACATGCCCAGGACGGCCGCCGACTTCCCTGAGCAGCGCGAGCGTGCGGCGATGGACTTCCTCGGGCGGAGCGAGCAGCGCCGCGGGGTCGAGATTGCCCTGCAGCGCACGGCGATCGCCGAAGCGGCGAAACGCGAGGTCGATCGATGTGCGGTGGTCGATGGCCAGCGCCTCGGCCGGCAATTCCGCGAGGTCGCCAAGCAGATGGTCGCCTGCTCCCGCGAACACGATGCGCGGCACTCCGCGCGGAAGATCGGCCAGCACGCGCCGCGACCAGGGCAGCGCGTAGCGCACGTAGTCGTCGCGCCCCAGGGCAGCGGCCCAGGTGTCGAACAACACGACCGCCTCGGCGCCGTTCTCGATCTGATAGGCGAGGTGGCTCGCGACGGTCGCGGCCAGTTTGTCCATCAGGACAGCGAAATCCGCCTCGCAGTGGTACATCAGCGCGCGCAGGTTCGCGAAGGACTTGCCGGTGCCGCCTTCGATCGCGTAGGAGGCCAGCGTGAACGGCGCTCCGCAGAAACCGATCAACGCTGTCGCTTCGGGTAGCGCGCGCCGCACCATGCGCAAGGCCTCGCCGACGTAGGGCATCGTCTCGGCGGGAGCCGGCGTGATCAATCGATCGATGTCGGCGCGCGAGCGCAGCGGACGCGGCAGCTTGGGGCCGTGTTCGTCGAAGACCAGCGGCATGCCCATGGCTTCCAGCGGCACGAGGATGTCGCTGAACAGGATCGCGGCGTCGAGTCCGAAGCGCCGCACGGGTTGCAGCGTCACTTCCGCCGCGTACTCCGGCTGGCGGATCATCTCCAGGAAGCCGCCGGCCTTTTCGCGCGTGGCGCGGTATTCGGGCAGGTAGCGGCCGGCCTGGCGCATCAGCCAGACGGGCGGGCGATCGAGCGGCTCGCGCGCCAGGGCGCGCGACAACAGTCGCGGAGCGTAGAGTGTCTTCATGGTGTCAATCGATATCCGCTGCCGCGCACCGTGTGGATGTAACGCGGGTTCTGCGGATCAGGTTCCAGCACGCGGCGCAGGCGCACGATGAAATTGTCCACCGTGCGCGTGGTCGGAAAGGCGTCGTAGCCCCACACGCGATCGAGAATCTGCGCCCGCGGCACGACTTCGCCGGGTTGCTCGGCGAGCACGCGCAGAATCATCGTCTCCTTGGTCGAGAGCTCGACGATCTCGCCGCGCACGCTGGCCTTGTAGGATTTGAAATCGATGCTGGCCGCGCCGAGCACCAGCGTCTCCGAGTTGTGCGTGGATTCTCGGAACCACTGCGTGCGCCTGAGGATCGCGCGCACGCGCAGCATCAGTTCGCGCAGTTCGAAGGGCTTTCCGAGATAGTCGTCGCCGCCGAGTTCGAGGCCGCGCACGCGGTCGTCCGAAGAACTTCTGGCGGTCATGAACAGGATCGGCACGTCGTTCTTCTCGCGGCGCAACTGCTCACAGACGCCGAAACCGTCGAGTCCAGGCAGCATCACGTCGAGCAGCACCAGCGCCGGCTTTTCGCGTCGCACCGCTTCGAGCGCCGCGAGTCCGTCGGTCACGGCCGAGACCGCGTATCCCTCGACCACGAGGTTTTCACAGATCACTTCGGCCAGGTGAACTTCGTCTTCGACAACCAGGAGTCGTTCGTTGGTCATGCGTCTGCCTTGATTTGCGCGAGCGGCAATCGGACCCGGATGCAAAGCCCACCGCCTTCGAGTTGATCCTCTGCGCGCACGTCCCCGGACAGCGCGCGCGCCAGCTCGGCCACCATATACAGGCCCAGTCCCGTGCCGGGCAGCATTTGCACGCCGTCGTCCTTGCCGCGCACGAAGGGCTTGAAGATTGATTGCGCGTCGGCACCGCGCAAGCCTGGGCCGAAATCGCGCACGGAGAGTTCGACGCGCTCGCCGCGGGTCGCGACGCGCACTTCGACGCGCGCGGGGTCGCCGCCGTACTTGAGCGAGTTGGAGACCAGATTGGTCACGATCGCCGAGACGGCGTGTGCATCGGCGACGGCGAGGGCCTCGCCGTCGGTGAAACAATCCAGGCGCGCGCCCACAGGTAGACCGGCCTGTTGGATGTGCTCGACACAGCTCTTGACGTGCGGCGCGATGTCCAATGCCTGCGCGGTCACTTCCGGGCTGGCGCGGCGCACTTTGGCCGCGGCCAGCAGAGCATCGACCTGCTCGTTGAGCCGGTCGAGGTCCTCCTTGGCGTGCTTGAGGTAGCGCTGGGTTTTTTCGCCCGAAGCGCGGCCCAGCAAGATGCTCTCGAGGTACAGGCGCGCCGAAGCGATCGGCGAACGAAGTTCATGGGTGACCGCGGACAGGAAATCCTTGTGCTGGCGGTGCGCGACGAGTTCGCGCTGCATGGCGCGCAGGATCAGGAGCATGCCGCCGAGCAGCAGCAGCAAGAGGAACATGCCCTCGGCCACGAACATGCGCATGGTCTCGTGGGCTGCGGCACGGACCGCGGCCTGTTGAGTGAGGCTCAACGATTCGCCAGAGTTCGCCACGCGCGCCATCAGGTAGTCGCCC
>JANMRV010000127.1:0-1757 GCA_031388685.1 Planctomycetota bacterium | reverse complement strand
TGGCGCAACTGGCGCAGGAATTCCGCGGTTGCTGTCTCTTCGAGCGCGCCATAGTCGCCCGCGGCATCGCTGTAGAGTTCGATTACAGCGGCGATCGGATTGGGCTCGGTCTCGAGCAACACGTACCGCGCTGCGAGGCTGCGCAGCAAGCCGCGGCTGTTGCGCTCTGTCGGGAAGCGCGCGATCAGGTCGCGTCGAACGGCTTGCGCGTCGTCCTTGCGATCAAGTCGATCCAGAAATGCTGCGCGTGTGTCGAGCGCCCAGGCGATCAAGCTCGCGTCTTTGCTCTTCGCGGCGATCTCCTGCAAGCGAGACAGCGCATTCTCGAGACCGCCTTGGGCTTGAAAACGATCGATCTCGCCTTCGAGCGCGGCCGACAACGCCGGATCCTCGTCCGCCGCTGCGCGCCGCTGCACCAAGGACTCGCCGAGCCAGGTTCCATCCGAGGCGTAACGCAGCGCCAGCGGCTCCAACGCTCCACGCGCCTGCCCCGCTTGCAAATCGTGGAGCACAGCGCCGAGTTCAGCCTCGACCGATTGCGCGATCGCCTCGGCTTGGGCGCGATAGCGCTCCACCACGCGTTTCGATTCCTGGCGCAGCGATCCCAGCCCGATCCACGCCAACAGGAGTGTCGGGACGAGGAATGCGGCGACCAGCGCCAGGGCCAGGGAGCGGCGGGACACGCATGGAGCGTTACGCCAAGGTTCAAGTCCGTCAATCGCGCTCTCCCCCGTTGCGCTCAGGCTCTACACTCTCCCCGTCCGAGGCACGCGCAGTTCTCCATGGAATCCCCTGCCGGATCCGGCTGTCGCGTGTCGCTGTCCGTGCGTGGGGCGGTCTGCTCCACGGACCGTGTCGAAGGAGAAATCCTGCGAATCAACCCGAGGTCAGGAAACCTCCGGCTGATGCTGGCAGCACTGGCGCTTTGTATCGCGCCAGCCTGGCTTGCCGGGCAACAGCCGACGCCGGTGCAACCGGCACAAAAGCTCGAAGCCGTGAAGCAGAGCTTTGAGGACAAGCAGGCCGAGTTCAGGAAGAACTACGGCAATGTGAAGGACGCGGCGGAGCGCAAGAAGCTCTCCGCAGAGTATCAGGCGTCGCTGAAGCAGTTGCTCAAGGATGCGCGCGCAATCGCCGAGGCGGAAGCAGGCACAGAGACCGCGGCTGACGGCTGGGCCTTCGTTCTGACGAACGCGCCCCAGGTTGGCAACATGGAGTTGGCCGGCAAGGCCTTCGACATCTTGATCGCGAAGCACCTCGCTTCGCCGGCCTGGAAGGAACTCGCGCCCACGATCGGGGGCCTGCCCAGCATGGGCCTCGACGAAGAGAAGGTCGACAAGGCCTTGCACACGTTGATGGAAAAATCTCCGCACAAGCTCGTGCAAGCGGCGGCGATGTTCTCGCTCGGCGACTATCTGACCGGGCAGTCGGACGAGTTGAAGCACACCGATGGCCTCGCGCTCCTCGAACGTGTCAGCAAGGAATTCGCTGACGTCAAGGAAGCCCAGGATTACGTCAAGCGCGCCGAAGGCACGATGTTCCGGATCGAGAAATTGCAACCGGGCATGCCGGTTCCGGACTTCGAAGCCTCCGACGAAAACGGCGTGAAGTTCAAACTGTCCGACTACAAGGGCAAGGTCGTACTGATCGACTTCTGGGGATTCTGGTGAGGCCCCTGTGTGGCCATGCTGCCACACGAAAAGGCGCTCGTGCAGCGCCTCGCCAATGAACCCTTCGCTCTGATCGGCATGAACACG
>JANMRV010000100.1:0-17499 GCA_031388685.1 Planctomycetota bacterium | reverse complement strand
CACGCTGGCCTCGCTCTTGTCGAGATGATTGCCGCGCCGCATCAGCGGGATGCCGGCGATCTGCTCGGCATCCTTGACACCCGGAGCCGTCTCGAGCGCGGGCGGCATGGCGTGTTCAAGCGCTTCCAGCGCGCTGCGTGCCGCGACCAGTCTTTCGCGCGAGGCTTGTGGATACAGCGGCTCGAGTTCGCCGGCGCTCAGGTGAAAAAGGCCCGCCTCGCCGTGGATGAGTTTGCGCAGCGCTTCCGCGCCATCGCCGGGCAGGCGTTCGGCTTTCGGATCCTTCGCGCGCAGCTCGCGCCACTGCGCATCGACCGAGCTGAACAGGGTCTGGTAGCGGCCGGCAAGCTCGCGCGGCGAGAGCGGAGGCAGTCCGTCGAGCAGGCGCAGCACCAGCGGATTCTGTGAGAACTTGCCTGCGTCGCGTTCATCGCGGAGCGCTTGGGTGAGCGTCGCCGCGAGCGGCTCGAAGGAGTTCTTGTCCAGCTCCGCAAAGCGCGACCACAGACCGAACACGGGATCGGCGCCATGCTGCGCTGTCTCCAGGCGCACCGCCCAGGCTCGCACGAGCGCGGGCGCGAGACCTTCCGCCCACGGGTTGTTCTCCACGGGCCAGCCTGGACCGCCCGCGGAATCCGACGCGGGAAACAGCAGCAGTTGATCGAGATGCGGGATGGAGCCGTCGCGCTCGAGGCGCAAGACGTTGCGCCCGGAGCGCACCTCGAGCACGCCGACTTTGAACCAACGCTGACCATCGAGCTTCCACGAGCCCGTGGACTCCCCTAGCGCCGATTCGAAGACCAGCACGCCGTCGAGCAGCACGCGCATCGGCCGCTTTTCCTCGGCGGCCATGCGCACCTCGAGCACCTGACGTCCGCCGGCCGCGAAGGTCAGGTCGTATTCCGCGAATTGCAGCCCGCCGCCTCCGGTGCGCGCGATGACCACGTCCTTGGTGGCGTACGTCGAATCGTCGCGGATCAGGTTGCCGCGGCTCGCCTCTTCCGCCTCGACGATCACGGCGCCACCGCCGGCCGCGGTCGCGGCGAGCAGATAGGCGTCGGTGTGCGCGATCCAACGCGTGTGCAGCGCGTCGTCCGCGGCGGAGCGCAATTTCTCGAGTGCGCTCTTCGCTTCCGCGGTCGCGGCCTGCGCGGCGTGACGCGCTTCGATCTCGGCCTGCGAAGCGAGCTCGCGCTCGTTCCAGCGCGAAACGAAGCCCATGTTGGCCATCGTCGCCGTGCTCTTGAACATGCCTGCGACAGCCGTGTATTCGCGCTGCGCGATCGGGTCGAACTTGTGGTCGTGGCAGCGCGCGCAGCCGAGCGTCAGCCCCTGAAACGTGCGGAAGGCCACGTCGATCTGCTCGTCGACGACGTCGAAGGCGAGTTTTTCCTTGTCCTGCTCGGCCAGCATCTTCGGACCGAGCACCAGGAAGCCGGTGGCGATCAACTGATCGCGCAGTTGCTCGCGATCTTCTGGCGCCGGAAGCAGATCGCCCGCGAGTTGCCAGGTCAGGAAGCGGTCGTAGGACAGATCGGCGTTCAGCGCGCGCACGACCCAGTCGCGATAGCGAAAGGCCGTCGACATCGCCAGGTTTTCGTCGAGCCCGTTCGAGTCGGAATAGCGCGCGAGGTCGAGCCAGGCGCGGCCCCAGCGCTCGCCGTAGTGCGGCGAAGCGAGCAGGCGGTCGACTTCGCGCTCCCAAGCGCCGGGCGTTTCATCGGCTTCGAAGCGATCGATCGCGTCCGGAGAGGGCGGCAATCCCGTCAGATCGAACGACAAGCGCCGCAGCAGCGTGGCGCGATCGGCGCGCGTCGGCGCGGGAATGCCCAGCAACTCCAAACGCGCGAGCACGAAGCGATCGATTCCGTTGGAGCACCAGTCCGCGTCGCGCACGGCGGGCGGTTTTGCATCGCCGAGCGGTTGAAACGCCCAGTGCGCGAGCGCAAGTGCTTTCTTCTTCTCCGCGGCGTCGTCCACCGGCGCACGAGCCTCGGGCATCGGCAACTTGCGCCGCACCCATTCCTCGATCAGCGCGATGTCCGCGTCGTCGAGCTGCGCCGTCGGCGGCATCTGCACTTCACCGTCGTAGCGCACGGCCGCGATCAGGGCGCTCGCCTCGACATCGCCCGGAACCACGACCACGCCGCTGCGGCCGCCGCGCAACAAGTCGGCGTAGGTGTCGAGCTTGAACTCGGCCTTCACCTTCTTCGAGGTGCCGGCGTGGCATTCGAAGCAATTGTCGATCAGCAAGGGCCGGATCTTTGCCTCGAAGAAGTCCAGATCGGCGGCGCTGAACGTAGGAACGTCCGCGGGATCCTGGGGAGACGCGAGAGCGCACAACGAAGTCGCCGCGAAGATCGAGATGGCGAGGAAGCGTGTCCGGAAAGTGCCCATTTCAGCCCTTCACGGTACCCGCCCCACGCGAAGTTTGCCTCGTTCGGGCTAGCATGAATCCCGTGATCTCCCCTTGGAGCCTGCCGCGGCGGATCGGCTTTCGTTTCGGCCTGTCCTTTTGGGCAATCTAGAGCCTGTCGAAGCAGCAAGGCCTGCCTTGGAAACCGTCGCCTCCACTCCGATCCTTTTCTACGACGGCGAGTGCGGCCTGTGCGCGCGCTCCGTGCAATGGTGCCTCGATCACGATCGGCGCGGAGAGTTGCGCTTCGCGCCGCTGCAGGGAAAGACCTACGCCGCGCTGAACTTCGCGGACAAACCGGCTGACCTTGGAACCGTCGTGCTGTTAGATGGCCGGCGGCTTTTCGTGCGCAGCGACGCGGTGATCGGAATATTGCGCCAGGTGGGCGGCGCCTGGCCGGTGCTGGCGTTCCTCGGGCGTCTCGTGCCGCGTTTCCTGCGCGATGCCGGCTATCGGTTCATTGCGCGCCGGCGCCACGCGTGGTTTGGAAGCGCCGAGCGCTGCCGCCTGCCGTCGGCAGGTGAGAGCGCCCGGTTCCTTGCCTGAAGCTGCGGCTCACTGCGCGCGGAACGCGATGGCCACAGGCGCGGCCAAGGGCCGGCCGTCGCTGGCCCGCAGCGTGCCGTGGACCTCGACCACGCACACGCCAAAGGTCGGCCAGCCGCCGGGTGGCGGAGCCAGAATCAGCTTGCCTTGGGCGGAAGACAGTGCCGCCGAAAGCACGTTTCCGTTCGGGCCGAGCACGCGGACGCTGCTCGAGTTGATCGACGCAGGCTGCGGTGTTCCTCCGAGGAAGCCGAACTGCAGCACCTGCCCGACGGTCACCGGCAGGCCCACGGCGAACGAACTGTCGCTGACGCGGAACAGGTCTGCGGGGAAAAGATCCTCAGCGCCGGGTGCGCCCGCGGAAGGCGAGCCGAAGATCCCGGCATCGACCGGTTGCGCGCCGGGCATCGTCATGCCGGCGGAACTCGCGATCGAGCCGGGCGCGAGCGCGTAGTTCTCGTTCACCGCCGGACCGGGCTGAAAGCGCGCCAGCCCGCTGGGTGCCGGCACGAACGTCGGCGCCGGATCGAGTGTCACTTCAGCGGACGCGCCGAGCACGGCCAGACGCCGTTCGATCCCGTCGTCCGCCAGTTCCACCCAGTCGCCGACGGCGAGTTGCCCGCTCGAGGAGAGGATCGGCCGCGTGCCGCTCGCCCCGATGACCGAGAGGTATTCGCTCGGCACGTTGACGAGCAACGACTGGGCCGTGTCGTTCTGCACGACGCAACCGCGTGTGCTGACGTTGGTAAAGGGCAGCGTTTCGAGCCACAACGCGCAGGACGCGGCGCTCGAACGGATCGTATCGCTGGCGAAGCCGCCGGCCTGATTGCCGGCGATGACGCAATGGCTCGCGAGCAGTCCGACTTGCCCAAGCGCGGCATGCAGTCCGAAACCATTGTTCGCGACCAGCGCCGAACTTGAAATCACGACCAGACCCGCCCGCGATTCCGACGTGACGAGCAGTCCGTCGCCTCCGTTGGAGCTGGAGAGCAGACGCTGCACCATGGCCGTCGATTGCCAGTCGAGGTCGAGGTGGACGCCGCTTCCCGCGTTCGCGCGCGCCGTCACGCCCCGCAGTGTCACGTCCGCCGACCACCCGGCGACGAGTTCGAAATCGATGTCGAGCAAAAGGCCCGCGGCGGCATTCTGCGCGAAGAGACTGTCCTGGAATTCGATCTGGAAGCGCGAACCGTTGGGACCCGCGAGCGGCACCGCGGAAAGGTCGAGATCGAGACCCTCGGCGCCGTTGCCAAAGAAAGTACTGCCGCGCACGCTGAGACTGGCGTTCGCTCCGTCGGGGCCGAGCAGGTCGTCGAACTCGGCGCCTTCCTGGACATTGCCGGCGAACACGCTGCGTTCGATCGTGCATTCAAAGGGCCCTTGCACGAATAGACCGTCCGCGCCGTTGTCCGTCGAGCGCACGTCGACGAGCTGCGCCGTGATCAGGTGATCGGTGACACTGCTGAAGAACTTGATGCCGCGCGCCCGCGAGTGGACGGCGCTGACCTGGCGCAGATAGGCGTCGGTGTCGTCGGCCTCGAAACCGATCAGGCCGATGTCGTCGTTGTCGATCGTGATGCCATCGACGACGCAACCTGGATTGCCGCCCTGCAGCCGAAGCGTGATCTGATTCGCGGCGCCGTGAAGCACGGACGGATGCAGGCCGCGGTCGATGCTGTCCAGATCGAACGCCGCTCCGAAGCCGCCGTACAAATCGACCCCGCTCAGAAGTGAAAGACTGCCGACGGCGTAGTCGCCGGCTCGCAACCAGACATTGCCTCCGCCTTGCAACTGCGCGGTGAGCACCGCCGAAATCGGGTCAGGAAAGGCCGTTGCCGGGGTCAATCCGTCGGCGAGATTCGGATTCGCGGCGGCGTCGACGAAGATCGGCGGCGCAGGGCGCGCGCGAAGCACGGCGCCCAGCCTTTGGTACTGCCCGGGCGCCGTCTGCAGCGCGAGGCCGAAGGAATAGCGCACGCCGTTGGTCAAGGCAGCCTGGACCAGCGTGTTTCCTGGCGGATCGATCGCGATCGGCGCCGTCTGGAACAACGTCGCCGGATTGGTTCCGACGAAGAGCGCGAAGGACTGCCCGGCGCCGGCGATGTCCGCCGCGTCCCAGGCCATGCGCACGGCGCCATTGCCTGCGACCGCGGACAGGAGTCCGGGCGAACTCAGGGTCTGGGCGGAAGCCGGGGGTGGAGTGCCGCCGGACGACGAGCCGCCACCGCCTGCGCAGGCGAAGGACAACGGAACCAACAGCAGGGCAAGGACGCGGGACGAGTTCAGGGAATTCATGGTCACAGTTGCAGCGTTGCGTTGAGGAACGGCGTGTAGGCCCTGCTACCTGCCGCGTTGCGATCGATCACATAGGCCCGCGCCTGCAGCACAATTCCGGACAGCACCGCTTGGCTTCCGATCGGCAGGCCGACCGTCGCGCTTCCGGCACCGGCGACGCCGCTTGCCCCCGAGAGGGTGAGCACGCGGTAGCCACCCGTCGATGTGACATAGGTGTTGCCGGCAAAGGGACCGAAGATCTGCGTCTGTGGTGTCCAGGCCAATATCGCCGTCGCGCCACCTCGACCATTCGATAGCGCCAGCGCGTAGTCAGGATTGCCCAGTCGCGGCGCCCCACCCGTGGCGACCAATTGCGGAATCGCACCGCCGGTTCCGGCCGTGCCCGCCCCGCTGTTCGAATAGAACGGGCAACTCGGCAGCGTTCCGTTGACCACCTTGTTCGACGTGACGACGACGCCGTTGACGAACTGCGACGCAAGCGGCATCGAGTAGAGTGGAGTGAAGCGCACGTCAAAAGTCCCTGTGGGGATGACCACCTGGTAGACACCGAGCGCGTCGGTGTTGTCGTTGAACAGCACGATCTGCGTGGGGGAACCGGCGACGAAGACGTCGACGTCGACGCCCGCGTACTTCAGGCCATTGAACGCCTGCACGGTGCCTGAGAGCACGACACCGTTCTGCACGATCACGCTGCCGAGATTCGTGTTGGCATTGACGACCTGGTTGAGGCGTTCCGCAGCCACGAGCAGTTGCGCGAAGGGCGGACTGAAGCGCACGTCGAAAATTCCCGCCGGCACGACGATCAAGAACGCGCCCGTGCCGCTGGTCGTATCACCTGGCGTGTAGAGCTTGGCGCCGCTGGCGGACTCGTAGACGTTGATGTCGACCCCCGCGACCGGATTGAGGTTGCTTCGCACGACCGTGCCGCTCAGCGTGAAACCCTGGGCGAGCACAACGTTGCCCAGGTCGGTGTTGGCCGCGATGGTTTGAGCAAACTGCTTGGGGGCGAGCACCTGTCCGACCACAACGCTGGTGTCGAAGCGCAGCGTGTGACTCCCGAGCGGCACCGCGACGTTGAACGCGCCCAGACCGTCGGTCTGATCGTTCTGGAGGAAGAGGCTGTCGCCTGAAGCATCGATCACGTCGAGGTTCACGTCGGCCACTCCGAGGCCCGCGGGGCTCAGGACGTGGCCGGAAAGCGCGTAGCCGCGCGGCAGGACGATCGTTCCAAGATTGATGGTCCCGACGACGGAAACGTCGAACAACTCCTTCATCAGGTGCGTCGTCAGCGGCGGCGCCGGTGGCAGGAAGCTGATGTCGAACACGCCGTTGGGGGTGATCGTGGTCGTGAAGTTGCCATTGATGTCCGTGCCGTCGTTCAGGAGCGTCGGGGTCCCGCCCCCGCTCGAGAAGTCGGCGTTGATGTTGACGCCACTGACGCCGACGCCGTTGAAGTCGACGACGCGCCCGGTGATCACACCGGCCTGGGACGGGGAGGCAAACGCCAGGAGCAGCGCGAGGGTGGACAGCGATGAACGCAGGAGCATGGCGGTTCCTTGGTGGTGCGGAGAGACGAGGATTCGTGCGAACGTCGGCCCTTGGGCAAGAACAGTGCCAGAGCGTCGGACGCGGCTGCGGAGCGCGCGACGCGGCTTGAGAGCGGCCGACGAGGAACTGAGTCCATGTTCTGGACGGCGGTGGCCCAGCGGCGGCTCGCGCGGCCCGCCGAGCACTCTCTGTGGCCATTTGCACGGCCTTGATGGCCCCTTTTGCTGGTCTGCTCCTGCTCACTTGAAGCGCGGCACGGGCCTTGCGCTCAGGGCAGAACGCGCCACGGGCGCCTACCCCGATGAAACTCTCCACTGAGCACAACCAGAGTTCCGCTCCGCGCATCCTGCTCCACAGCCACGACTCCTATGGATTGGGGCATCTGCGCCGCACGCTGACGATTGCGGGCTCGCTAGCGGCGCGCATCCCGGGCGCGCAGGTCCTGATCACCAGCGGTTCGGCTTGCGCGACGAGCTTCCCGCTTCCCGAAGGCGTCGACGTGGTCAAGTTGCCGTCGGTGACCAAGAACGGCCAGGGCGAACTGCACGCGCGCTCGCTGCGCGCCGGGATGACGAGCGTGCTCTCGCTGCGCCGCGCGATCCTGTCCGGGATCTTCAAGAGCTTCAGCCCGCAGATCATGATCGTCGACCACCAGCCCCTCGGCCTCGCCGGCGAATTGAAGGACGTTCTGCGGCTCGCGAAATCGAGCGGCACACGCACGATCCTCGGCCTGCGCGACATCATCGATGCGCCCGACGCCGTGGCCCGCGAGTGGAGCGCCCCCGCGATCCGCGAGGCGCTTTCCCAGTTCTACGAGCGCGTCCTGATCTACGGTTCGCCCGAAGTCTTCGACCCGCGCGTCGAGTATCCGATTCCGACGGAGCTGCGCGACAAGGTCGAATTCGTGGGCTACGTCGTGCGCGACGGTGCGTCGCGCACCTCGCGTGCGCTGCCGTCGCTGCGGCCCCAGGTGCTCGTGACCGTCGGTGGCGGCGAGGACGGAGACTCGCGCATCCGCGCCTACTTCGACGCGCTCGAATTGGCCCCGCCGACCTGGGACACGACGCTGCTGCTAGGGCCGCTGATGGACGCGGAATGCGCGCGCTCCTTGAAGCGCCGCGGCAGGCTCGCCGACAGCGTCACGGTTCACACGTTTCACGCCGATCTTCCGCGCCTGATCGCCGAGAGCGACGCGGTCGTCGGCATGGCCGGCTACAACAGCGTCGCGGAATTCATGCAGGCGCGCGTTCCGACGGTGCTACTGCCGCGCACGGCGCCGCGCCGGGAGCAGGCGATCCGCGCACAACGGCTTGCGGCGCTCGGTCTGGCCCAATGCCTTGAAACACCGGAACCGCGCGCGTTGCGTCGCGCCTTGGAAGCCGCGATCGCGGAGCGCGCTTCTCTCGGCGCGCGACCGAACCTGAACGGCCGCGAAGGTGTCGTCGGCGTTTGTCGGCAGATGCTCGGTCTCGTCGCGCAACACGAAGACAAGCGCGCCATGGGAGTCGGCACATGAGCGAGAAGCGCCTCGGCTATCTGGTCAAGAAGTTTCCGCGTCTGTCGGAAACCTTCGTGCTGAACGAAGTGCTCGGGCAGGAGGCGCTCGGCGAATCCCTGCACGTCTTCGCGCGCCGCGCGGCGGATTTTGAGCCCACACAGCCGCAGCTTGCGCGCCTGCGAGCCACGATCGAGGTCGTGCCGCCCGCGTCGCAGATCGACTTGTGGCAGGACCTGTTCGGGCCACAGAGCGCAGAACTGTTGCCGCGCGTGCAACGCCTGGTCGAAGCGAATCGGCCGCTGGGACACGCGCGACTGCCGTCGCTGCTGGCCGAAGCCATCTGGCTGCGCCGCCGGACGGCGGAACTTGGCATCGAACACCTGCACGTGCACTTCGCGACCGATTCGGCGGTCACGGCGATGCTGCTGCACGGGCTAGGTGGTCCCAGCTACAGCGTCACCGCGCACGCCAAGGACATCTATCGCTCCTCGATCAACGTGCCATTGCTCGACGCGATCATCTCGAATTCTGAATTCACGGTGACGGTCTGCGACGCCAACGTGCGGCACGTCAGCTCGGTGCTGAGCCCCGGCGCCATGGAAAAGGTCCGGCGTTTGTACAACGGTATCGACCTCGAGCTTTTCGCTCCCCAAGCAACGCGGCGGCGTGAAGCACACATCCTTTCCGTCGGCCGTTTGGTGGAAAAGAAGGGCTTCGACGTGCTCATCGATTCGCTGGCCCTGCTCCGGGATCGTGGCGTGCCTTTCAGCGCGACGATCGTCGGCGACGGAGAAGATCGCGCGGCGGTCCGCGCGCGCATCGACGCGGCGGGACTCTGCGAAAGGGTCGAAATGACCGGCGCGCTCGACCAATCGCGCGTGCGCGCCTTGATGAGCGAAGCCACGCTCATGTGCCTGCCTTGCAAGGTCGGCACTGACGGCAATCGCGATGCGCTTCCGACTGTGCTCTTGGAAGCGCTGGCAGCGGGATTGCCGTGCATCTCCACGCCCGTGACCGGGATCCCCGAGATCCTGGGTCACGGGCGTGCGGGATGCCTTGTGCCGGAGGACGACGCCGTAGCCACAGCGGACGCGATGGCATCACTGCTCGCTTTCCCATCACTGCGTGCCAGCTACTCGCACGCTGGTAGGGAGCGCGCGGAACAACTCTTTGATGCACGGAGCGCCGCGCGCTGTCTGCACGCCTGGTTCGAAGAAGTCTTCGCCGACAAGCGCGTGGGAGCCGCGTGATGCGCGTCGCCTCGCTCAATCAGGACGCGGGTATCGGCGCTGGCGCGCAGAAAGGCGCCATCGTGCACGTCGAATGCATGCGCCAGGCCATGTCCGAATTGGGCGCGAACGTCGTCGCGATCGACGAGAAATCTCCTTCGTCGGCCAAGGGCGAATTGGAGCGCATTCATCGACTCGAGCGCATCGATCTGGTCTACGAACGCTATTCGTTGGGCGGCGGAGCCGGCGCACAGTTCGCGCGCAAATACGACGTGCCGTTCGTGCTCGAAGTCAACGCGCCGCTGCTGGTCGAGGCGGAGATCCACCGGGGACGAAAGTCTGCCGCCGGAGACCTGGCCTTCGAAAAGGCCGTCTTCGAGACCGCTTCGAGCATCCTCGCCGTTTCGAATCCTGTGGCCGAGTACGTGCGACGTCTCGGGATCCCCGCGCAGCGCGTGCTCGTGAGGCCCAACGCCGTCGATGCCAAGCGCTTCGCGCCCCTGACCGATCGCGACGTGGCGCGCCGCGAGTTGGGCCTCGAGCATCGTTTCGTGCTCGGTTTCCACGGTCGGCTGCGTCCCTGGCACGGATTCGAGCGCATCGCTGCGGCAGCCGCGCGGCTGCTCGGCGATGGCGTTCCCGTGCACGTGCTGACCCTTGGAGCGGGCGACTTCGCGAGCGTGCTCGCCAAAGCACTCCCGCGCTCCGCGTTCAGCTGCTTGCCCTGGACGGAACATGCACTGGTGCCGCGCACCGTCGGCTGCTTCGATGCGCTCGCGCTGGGCTATTCCGCGGACACGTCGTGTTACTTCTCGCCGCTGAAGCTGCTCGAGGCGATGGCCGTGGGCGCGGTGCCTGTTGTTCCAGGAGTCGGTGACCTGGCCAGCATCGTCAGGCACGCTGTGAACGGCTTGGTCTATCGCCCAGGCGACGACGAGATGTTGTTCACGGCGCTCGAGAGCCTCGCCCTCGATCCAGCCCTGCGAACACGGCTCGCGCGCGAGGCGCTGGTCAGCTCGCGCGCGCATTCCTGGAAATCGCTCGCCTACGAAGTGCTGGGGTTCGCCATGCGCGCTCCGCAGAGCCGATGAAGCTGCTGCATCGACTGATCGAGCGTTTGTCCTCGGCCTGGCCGATCGCGCGCCGTTTTTCTCCTGAATTCAGCCCCCTGCGCGCACGCGTCGCCGCGAGCGCTGCTCTTTCGCTGCTGGCTTCCTGCGTGGAATTGCTGCGCCCCTGGCCGTTGCAGTGGATTGTCGACCACGCCCTGATTCCCAAGCACACGCAAGCGGGAACGAACGCCTTCCATTACGTGTGGACCGGCGCGTTGGTCTACGGACTCTTGTCCTTGGTGCGCGCCGCCTTCGACTACTTCGCGGCGATTTCGATCGCTGAATCGACGAAGGCCTTCACGCGCGGATTGCGGCGGCGGCTGTTCGAAAAATTGCTGCTGCTGGAGCCGCGCTTCCACGCAGAGAACAAGACCGGCGACCTGATCGTGCGACTGCAGGGCGACGTCGGCATGGTCTCCGGGATGATGATCGAATCCCCAGTCGGGCTTGGCGCGCGCTGCTTCCTGATCGCCGGCACGGTCGCGATGCTGTTCTGGATCGACCCGGTACTGGCGTTCGGCACGCTGGCTTTCGGCCCGTTGGCGCTGTTCGTGGTGACGCGACTCTCGCGCAAGATCCACTCCGCCACGCGCAGTGCGCGCCAGAAGGAGGGCGTGTTCGCCAATTCGAGCTTCGAGTCGCTCGCGAACGTCGCGCTGATCCAATCTTTGGGCCGTGTCGATCACGTGCTGCACGACTTCCTGCGCGCCAGCCGCACCAGCGCGCGCGCCGACTGCAAAGCTTCGCGACTGAGCGCGCGCATGGGCGTGTGGATCGAGTCCGTGTCGGGCCTCGCGCTGGCGATTGCCTTGTTGTGGGGCAGCCAGCGCGTGCTCGCCGGCCATCTGTCCGCGGGAGAACTTCTCGCCTTTGTCGCCTACGTGCGCAGCGGCTCGAAGCCGGTGCGTCAATCGGGGCGCAGCAGCGCGAAGATCGCCAAAGGCGCGGCCTGCGGCGAACGCCTGCTGGCCGTGCTCGACACGCCGCTCGCGGTCCAATCCGCGCAGGACGCGCTGCCCGCTCCGGCGGCACCCGAACGACTGGTGTTCGAGGGCGTCTTCTATGGGCACGAGGCGCAGGGCGGCCGCGCTCCAGCGCTGAGCGGATTGACCTCTGAATTCCGGCGCGGCGAATCGACGCTCGTGTTCGGCCCCTCCGGCGCGGGCAAGAGCACGCTGGTCGCACTCGCGCTGCGCCTCGCCGATCCCGACGCGGGCAGGATCACGCTCGACGATCTTGATCTGCGTTCGATCGAACTCGGTTCGCTGCGCGCGACAATCGCCGCCTGTCCGCAGGAGGATGGATTGTTCGGCTGGACAGTTCGAGACAACCTGCTGCTCGGCAGACCCGAGGCGAGCGATGACGCGCTGTGGACTGCGCTGCGTCTGGCTGCAGCCGATGGCTTCGTGCGCGAACTGCCGCTTGGATTGGACACGGAACTAGGCTGCTTGGGGACCGGACTCTCCGGTGGTCAGCAAAAGCGCCTGAATCTGGCGCGGACCTTCTTGCGCGAAGCGCCAATCTTGATTCTCGACGAGCCCTACGCAGGCCTCGACGCAGCATCGATCGCGCGCATCCACCGCACGCTCGAGCAGCATTCCAAGTCCTCGATCGTGATCGTGATCGCCCACGAACGCGACGAGGGGCGACACTTCGATCGCGTCGTCTTCATCGAGCAGGGCCGCGTTCGCGACCAGGGATCGCACGACGAACTCCTGTTGCGCACGCCCTCCTACCGGGCCGCGGCCGTCGCGGTTGTGACGAAGCTTTAGTGATGCAGCACGTTAGCTTTGAAATCGACGCCGAGCTGCCCGGGCGCATGGGTGATGCGGAACTGTGCGCGCCCACGGAACATGAGCTGCTGGAGCTGTGCGGGCAACACCTCGCGCTGCTCGACGCTTCGCGGGCGAAGTGCACGCATGCGCGCTGGAAACGCGCTACGTCGCTGACGACTTCCTGGAGCGTGCACTGTGCATCGGGCGAGGCTGTGCACGTGGTGTTGAAGCGCTACTCTGGTCGCAAGGCTGAACTGCTCGCGGCGCGCGAGCTGCGTCCTGGACACTTGGCGCTCGCGGAGCTGCGACTTGCGGCCTGGCGCTTCCCGAGCGATCGCGAGTTGCCCGGCCTCGAGCGGCTTTTCGACCTGCATCGCACAACCCGCTTGCTGGCCAGCCTGCGCAGCCTCGATCCGTGGGTCGCGCGCTGGAACACCTCGAGCGTGGAAGTGTTGCGCTACAAGCCTGAACACCGCGCCGTGCTGCGACTGGACCTCGACCTGCGGCGGGGCGACAAACACGGCGAAAAGTCGCGCGGATTCCTCGCTGCGCGAGCCCTGCGCCCGGACGATGCCGCCGGACGCATCGAACGCCGCCTCGCGCTCGAGGACACCGGCGGTCCTGGCCCTTGGCCGCGCTTCCTCGGCGGTCAGGCGCGCACGGGGCTGCTCTTCGAAGCGTGGATCCCAGGTGCGACGTGCGCCCGCGACGACTTCCGGTTGGCCGGCGAAGCGGGTGCCTTGCTGCGCGAATTGCACGCGCGCGAATTGCCTGCATCCGTGCGCGACTCAGCCGACGATTCGCGATCGATCTCGGACCTTTTCGACGGCGATGAGTCGCTGAGTTCGCTCGCGCGGCGAATCCAGGCTCCGCCGCTCGCAGCCCGGAGTTGGATCCACGGCGACGTGCACCCCGACCAGTTGTCGATCTGCTCGCCTGCTGGCGTCACGCACCTGCTCGATCTTGACGGACTCGACGCCGGCGATCCGCACCGCGATCTAGGCTGCTGGATCGCCGATCACTTGTCGCGCGACCGAAGCCTTTCGCTCGAGGATGCGGCCGGTTTACTGCTCGCCGGTTACGCCCACGCGGTCTATCAGTACCTGCTGCGCCTGCTGGTCAGCTTCGAACTGTGGGTGCTCGCCGCGGGTGCGCTCCGGCGCCTGGAACCCGGAGCGCAGGCGCGCGCCGGACAACTGCTCGAACGCGCCCTGGATCTGGTTGCAACGAGGACTCGCGGAGCATGACCACACTGTCGAAACTGTGGCCTTTGCACATGTCGGCGTCCTCGATCGAGCGCGTCGACGTCGATCGCGCCGGACAGCGTGTGCTCACGCTGTGCGAGGGTTCAACGCTCCAATGGTGGAGCGAATCTGCTTCAGGTTGGAACTTGAGCGGTCCCGCGGACGACGACGAACTTCCGTTTCGCGATCAGCTGAACTCGGAGCTGGCATGCCCCGGGGCGCGGCTCTTGACCTGGAAGCCCGGCCGCCGGCTGACGCTGCTGGCCCAGCGCGAGAAGGGACCGCTGGTCATCAAGGCCTACAGGCGCAGCGGATTCGAAGCCGCGCTGGCCGCCCAGCGCGAAGCCCAGGCGCTGCTGGCAGGCTCAGCGTGGCAGTTCGCCGGCCTGCTGGGTGTGCATCCCGAAAAGAGCTATCTGGAGTTCGCGTTCGTCGCCGGTGCGCCGCTCGAAATCACGGAAGCTTCGGCCACGCATTTCTTTCGCCTCGGCGCGGGACTGAAACAGCTGCAGTCGGCCGCGATGTCGGAGCCCGCGCGCGTGCATGCCCTTCGCGACGAGCAGCGTGTCATCGAGCTGCTCGGCCAGCGCGCCATCAAGGCTCGCGGTGAACTACCCGCTGGGTTCCATCCCGCGATCGAGCGCCTGTGCGCCTTGGCGGCCCGTGTTCAAAGCCGCGCTCCCGCGCCCTGCCACCGCGACCTGCACGATGGACAGATCCTGCGCAGCGGCAATCGATTGACTTGTCTGGACTTCGATCTCCTGTGCCTGGCGGACACGGCGCTCGATCCGGCCAATCTTGTCGCGCATCTGCAGTTGCGCGCCTTGCAGCGAGCGAGCGGTGCAACCGCGGCGAACGCGCTCGCCTGCGCGCGGGCTTTCCTGGAAGGCCTCGACCGCGACGACGAGTCCGGTTTCAGCACGCGACTGTGCTGGTACCAGGCGGCGACGTTTTTGCGACTGGTGGCCGTGCATTCGATGCGTCCGCGCTGGGCACACCTGGTTCCCACTTTGCTGACCCTGGCCGTGCGCTGCATGGAAGATCTGGAACATGAATAGAATTGTCGCGTTTTTTTTCGCGCTCTCTGCGCTGATCGGAACGCTCGAGGCCCAGGAAGCCTCGAGTCTGAGCGTCGGCCACTGGATCCGCGCCAAGGGCGCGCTCGAAGGCGCCGGCGTCTTCGCCGCGGGAGAAGTGGAAGTGGTCCAGCCCGAGAGCAGCGAATCGCTGACCGGCAGCGTCACGGGTTCACTGGAGGGCGGCGCTTTTTTCCTGCTCGGAGTGCGCGTCGCGACGGACGCACGCACGACCTTCGAAGGGGTCAGCCCCGAGGCACTCGCCGGCAAGCGCGTCAAGGTCAGTGGTCGACTGCGAGCGGGCGGAGAATTCTTGGCGCGGCGCGTCTCCGCGCGCGATCCGGGCCGCGATCGAGTCGAGGGCCGCATCGACGCGATCGAAAGCGCGGGCGAGAGCCTGAAGCTTGTCGTGCTCAACTTCGAAGTCAGAGTCGCAGCGAAGTCGAAGCTCGAACTCGACCTGCCGCTCGGCGCGTTGAAGCTCGCAGCGCCGCGCAGCAGCGCGATCGAAACGCCGGCGCGCGACGATGACGATCGCGTGCGCGGATCGATCCGCCTGGGCGAAGATTGGGTGCTCGGCGGACTGGTCGAATACGATTCCGAGAATCGCGGAAACTTCGACCTCGATGATGCGCGCGCGCGCGATCGATCGGAACACTTCCTGTCGCTGCGCGCCGAACTGGTCTGGACGCCCTCCGACTCGACCCTCTTCCTGGCGAGTTACGAACACTCCGAGGATTGGCGCCAAGAACAGAACAAGCCCGACTTGCAGGTGAGTGAGGGCCACTTCAAGCAGGCCTACGGATATTTCAACCAGCTCTTGTTCGGCTGGGACCTGCAGGTCGGCCGGGCCGAGTACCACGAATCGCGGCGCTGGCTCTACAACACGGAACTCGATGGAGTGCGGCTGCTGCGAAGCTGGCAGGGTCTGAACTTCGACCTCTCGGTCACGAGCAAACTTGCCGACGGCAGCGCGCGCGACGAAGACTCGACGAACCTGATGGCCTATGTCGGCGGCGGAACACCGAAGCGTGGCTGGGCCCTCTGGGGAATGGATCGCGACAACCGCGAGAGCGCCAGTGAGCACACGCAACATTACGGCGCGCGCCTGTTGGGCGCGTGGCTGCCGGCGAGCGATGTGTGGGCCGAAGCTTCGTTGCTGCGCGGCGATTCGGCCGGAAAAAACGTGTCGGCCTCGGCCTTCGATGTGGGTGCGACGTGGTCACCCGATTTTCTCGGCCCGTTCTCCCTGATCGGCGGTTACGCATTCGCCGCCGGCGATTCGACGCCGCTGGATTCGGACTCGAGCACTTTTCGCCAAACCGGGTTCCAGGACAACAAGGGCAAGCTCGCCAGCGCGACGTCGCTCAAGTACTACGGAGAGTTGCTCGATCCCGAGCTTTCGAACCTCGGCATCCTGACCGTGGGCGTCGGCTTGAAGCTGGAGAAGCGCACGACCCTGTCGCTCTTGGCGCACCAGTACATGCTCGACCAGGCGCAAGACGCGCTCTACGGCTCGAACCTGCGCGCGACTCCCGACGGAGTTCACCCGGAACTTGGCTGGGAGTACGACCTGGTGTTCGGCACGAAACGCTGGACAAGTTGGCAGGTCGAATTCGTGCTCGGCATGTTCGAGCCAGGCGCGGCATTTCCCGGCGGCGACACGGCCTACCTCGGCGCACTGCAGGTCAAGTATCGGTTCTAGCGGCGTTCCCGGGCTCGGTGCTCGCTACGTTATCGCGGTCCGGTCTGTGCGGTCGATTCCCGAAAAAGGCGGCGGAGGCGCAAAGCCGGATAGAGAACTCGCGACGCGCGCCTTCGCTCACTCGGCCGCCCGGATGGCGACGAAGAGCAGGACCATCGCGACCTGCAGGCCGGCAAAGACCGTTCCGAGGACCGCGAAGATCTTCTTGCGCTGCGGCTGCATCAGGCCGGCGATGCCCAACCCCAGTGCGAGCAGGTTCACGAGCACGAGTCCGATCAGGAAGAGGAGGAACAACACCTGAGCCATGTGTCTGGCCTCGGGGGGCGCGTGGCGCGCCATGCTCAGCAGTGCAGCGATTGCAATCAGGCCGAACAGCCCCAGCGCGGCAACGAGGCTCAGCAAGAACGCGACGATTCCAAGTCCGGAGTGGTTGGGTTCCATGGATGGGTGCTCCCGCCTGTCACACTACCACTCAACGCCGTCCGCGGGCGAATGCTGCGCGCATGTGCCGGCGACTGAGAAAGAGCGGCACGCCGATCGACTGCGCGAACAGGAAAAGCATCACGATCGTCAGGTCAGCCGAACTCGACTCCGCGTGCGGATTGGCCGACAGGCGCAGCACGCAGTGCCAGACGGCGCACAGACCCAGCGAAACGTGCAGTGCGATGGCCCCGTAGCATCCCCAGGCCTTGCGCAGGAACAGTCCGATGGCGATGAGCAGCGGAGGTCCCGCGAGCAGCGCCAGCGCGGTCGGCCCCGGCTCGCGAAGCACACGCGGATAGAAGGGTTCCATGGCGGGCAACATCGTGGCGGCCTGACTGCGCGCCAGGGTCGCGAAGCCCAGGAAACCCAGCGCCGCAATGCAGAGCAAGACCTCGACGCCCGCCAGCAAATCGATCGCGAACGGCATCGGCTCGGACGCGGAGCCCTCTTCGATCACGGGCTGTGTGTTCAAAGGAAAACCTCGCAGTCCACGCCGTGATCGACGACGCGGTAGGTCTTAGCATCCTTGCAGGCAGCGCCGATCGCACGGCCGTTCGCGGGATCAAACTTGT
>JANMRV010000096.1:0-1837 GCA_031388685.1 Planctomycetota bacterium | reverse complement strand
CTCTGCCTGCCGGTTCAGGGCACCCTGACGCCGCATGGCGTCGCCCCGTCGCTCCCGATGTTCGGACAGCGCGCTTCTTCGCAGACGGTGTGCAGTCCAAGGTCGCGCACCAGGCCCTTGAGCCGGCCATGGGCCTCACCGCCGGGCAGGGGCACCTTCAGCCAGGCGGGTTTGCGCAGGGGCTCCGTGCTGGAACGGGGAGCGCGAATCTCCGATCCCTCGGGAGCGACGGGGCGACGCCATGCGGCGTCAGGGTGCCCTGAACCGGCAGGCAGAGGCCCGCCAAGGCGTGCGGGGGGCTGGTTCGAGGGGATTTCCATGGGGCTGGAGGGACCGCCCAGGATAACAAACGCCGCCTGAGATGGCGCCGCGGCGAAGGGGCCACAAACTCGGCGCTATCGGGCTCCAGCCTGGGTGGTCGCGCGGTCGATTCAGGCTTCCATCGTTGGGCCAAGACAGGATGCGCGACACAAGTCCCCCGGGAAACGGCACGAACACGGAATCCAATGGCGATCCCTCCAAGGGGAGCGCCGGCGTGCCCGCTGATTCGTCGACAGTCCACAAGCAGGTCGGCACCCCCGCCGCGCCCAAGCCCTACTGCCTGTTGGGCGAAGCGCCGACGCCACCGACTTCGAGCGGAGTTTCGACTGGCGATTCTGCTTCGGCGGACGCCGTCCCCGGCTACGCGCCCGAAACGAGCAGCATCTTCGGCTTCCGCAAGGCCCTGAAATCCGCGGTTCACGTACTCACGAAAGAGCGCTCCTTCGCGCGCGACGACACGACGCGCTCCGAATCTGAGGTCCAGGCGAATCCGGTCCAAGAACCCGAGCCCGAAGAATCGTCGGAGGCACGTCCGGCGGGACTGAGCGGCCACACGTCCGCGGTTGCGATCCCGGAGGTGCTCGGTTTCCTCGCACAGTTGCGCAAGTCGGGCACGCTCTGGATCTGGAATCACCGCGAGCAATTCCGCATTCAGCTCGTCGACGGCAACGTGATCTTCGCGCGCGACGAAACGCCGCAGCGCGGCTGGCTGCTCGGCGAGGTCCTGATTTCGCAAGGCGCAATCGACGCGGCGCGCTTCGAAGCCTTCATGAAACTGCCGCGCGATCCCGGTCCGCTCGGCGACGCGCTGATCAAGGCAGGGCTGATCGACAAGCAGGCGCTGGCGGGTGCGATCCAATTCCAAGCGCAACGCGTGTTCAACCGTGCCTACGGTCTCGAGGACGCCTACTTCGGATTCGACGCCACTCGAGGCGACGATGATGCGCACGGCATCAAGATCTCAGTGACGAGCATGCTCTTCGAGAGCGCGCGCACGCGCGACGAATCCGAGCAGCGACTCTCGAGCGTGTTCGACGATCCGTTCGGTTAGGTGGATGGAAGCGGAGCACGGCAGCGTGCTTGACGCTGTTGCGCCATCCGCGTCCTCGAGGCGCGACCGGGCGGCCTCGGATTTGCGCTGAGCCAGCCGGCCTTGATCGCACGGCCTTCGAGGCCCGCCCTCGGAGATTTAGGGTCCGACGGTGAACTGGAACCCGTTCGACAGCGAGGCGTTGTTCGGCGCAGGGAAGCCGCTATCGCGGCCCCAGGCCTGAGCGTCGATCACGGTGCCCGGGATGGCCAGGTACGGCGCGGGCGTGCCGCCCATCGCGCCGACCGCGAAGGCGTTGAAGTCCAGCGAGTACACACCCGTGCAGTTGAGCGGCGGAGGAGTGCCGCCAGAGTTGATGGCCACCGAGCGCTTGAGCGGCGTGTTGACACAGCGCAGGCCACCGAGGAACGGCACGGCGGCTTGGCCTGCATTGCTGTACAGGTACAGGCCCGGCTTGTTGTTGAG
>JANMRV010000089.1:0-3149 GCA_031388685.1 Planctomycetota bacterium | reverse complement strand
CTTCGATCGACTTCGACGGCCTGCTGCGCCTGCTGAGGGCGAACAGCGACAGCGAGCGCGCCGACCGGCAATGGAACCAGGCGCGGCGCGACATCCTCGAAATCTCAAGCGCGCTCGAGCACTACGTGCCTGCGCACGGCGGCAAGTTTCCCGACTCGCTCGAAGAACTCACCGAGAAGGACGCCAACGGCAATTCCATCTTGCCCACACTTTCGAAGGATCCCTGGGGCCGTTCCTACATCTATGAGAAGAGCTCGGGCGAGGGCAAGGCCTTCCGGGTGCGCACGCTCGGCGCCGATGGCGTGGAAGGCGGCAGTGGCGAGAACGCCGATTGGGACAATTCGACCGCGAATCCAATCGGCAACGCCGACGGCGAGGAGAAGCCCTTTGTCTACAAGGTCTTCTGAGGTCAGCGCGCCTGATCGGCGAGTTCGTCAGGCGCGGTCTTCTGGATCTCCGCGATCACCGCGGTCGCGTAACAACCCGGCGGGAGCACAAAGCGCAGTTGCGTGAACGAGCCGAATTCGTCGCTGCCGCGCTCGAATTGCAGTTCGGCGATCTTGAAGCGCAGGGGTCGCCTTCCGCCGGTCGGCGCCCACGGGCCTGACTCGAAGGCTGCTTTCGAATCGCCGATGCGCTCGAGAGCCGCGAGTTCGATGCGCGCGGGCTCCCCGCTCGGTTCAGTCATTCGTCCGCCGAACAGCGGCCCGGTCGGCGAAATTTCGAAGCGATCGGCGCGCGGATTTTCGACGGCCGCATCCTCGACCAGGAAGATCGCGCCGTTGTCCTCCTTGTACGCAAGATCGCCGGCGAGCACGCGGTCGAACGTGGATAGCCGCTCGGCCAGCACGCCGTTGAAGATGTACGACTGGTACGAACCGACCAGGAAGCGCAGCAAGTTGCGATCGATCGACTGCACGGCCTTGCGCGCGTCGGCCGTCCTCGCCATCGTCCCCACCGCACGCAGCGAGTCGCGAAAACCGCGCGGCCAGGCTTTCGCGGAGCGCGTGTAATCGCCGGCGTCGAAGAGCTTGCGCGCCTTGAGCACGGTGCCCTTGTCGAGCGGGCCCGCGCGGCCGGCGAAAACTGCCAGTGCTTCGGCGAAATCTCCGTGCAACAGGGCGCGGCCCACTTGCCACGAATCGCCGCGCAGGCCGAAGCGCTGGGGTCCGAAGTAGTTGGGCACACCAGCGGCGCCGAGTCGTTCGAGGACTCTCTGCACGTCGCCTGCTCGCTCTTCCGGAATGCCGCGCACCTTGATCGAGAAGCGATTGCCCGCGAGATGACCGAGCTTGAGTTTGTTGCCGTGGCGCTCGATCCCGAGCACGCGCAGCCGAGCGTGTCGCAAACCCTCGATGCGCGCAGGATCCATGTGCTCGACCGACAGGCGCTGGCGCGTGATACCGACGGCATCCTTCTGTCCGGCGTAACCGATGTCGCGCGGCGCAAGCCCGAGCTGCCGCGCGATGTCGCGGATCGCATCCTGGGTGGTCAGGCCGCGCTTTTCGATAGTCACGAAAAGGTGCGTGCCCTCGCCGCTCGCCCCATAGAGCGGCAGCTCTTCGACCTCGAAGTCCTCGATGCGCTGCTTGATCAGCGCCGGAATCGGCGCGATGTCGCCGGTCAAGTAAGGCCAAGGCCAATCCATGGGGCGCAGAAGTCTAGCGACGACAGCCGCCGTCCCGGACGGCAAACTCTCCTGTCGTGAATCTGTGGACACTTCTCGAGCGCGCCGCACGCTCGCACCCGCGAAAAATCGCCGCTGTCGATGGCGAGACGCGCGTCCGATACGACGAGTTGCGCGAGCGCTGCGCGGCACTCGCCGCCGGCCTGCGGCGCGCGGGTGTCAGGCCTTTGGATCGCATCGCGATCCTCGAGCCCAATTCACTCGCCTACATGGAAGCCTACTGGGCCGCGGCCGGCCTGGGCGCGATCCTGGTGCCGCTGAATACCAGGCTCGTGCCGGTCGAGCTGGCGCGGATCCTGCGACACTCGGGCGCGCGAACGCTGATCGCGCATGGATCGTTCGCGGAGTCAGTGAACGGCGTGCTCGCGCAAGGCGTCGAGCTCGATGTGCTGGTCTGGACCTCGCAAACGTCTTCGGTGTGCGCGCTGCCTTCGCTCGATCTCGAAACGCTGCATGGCAAAGTCGCAGCCGATTTCGTCGCCGAAACTCTCGCCGACGACTCTGTCGCACAGCTCTACTACACCAGCGGCACCACCGGCGACCCCAAGGGCGTGATGCTGACCCACGGCAACGTGACCTGGCACGCGCTCGGTGCGCGCGCGGAACTCGCGCTCTGCGACAGCGATGTGTGGATCCACGTCGCGCCGATGTTTCACCTCGCCGATGCCTGGGCGACTTTCGCGATCACCTGGGCCGGCGGCACGCACGTCTTCGCTCCGCGTTTCGACGAGCAGAGCGTGCTCGACCTTGTCGTGCGCGAACGTGTCACGCTGACCAACCTCGTGCCGACCATGCTGCAGCGCCTGGTGCACTTCGAAGGCGCGGCGCAGCGCGACTACAGCTCGCTGCGCATGATCCTCTCGGGCGGCGCGCCGATCGCGCCTGCGGTCGTGCGCCGGATCGTCGAGACGTTTCGCTGCGAGTACGTGCAAACCTACGGCATGACCGAAACCAGTCCGTACCTGACGCTCTCGCTGCTCAAATCCCATTTGAAGAGCTGCACGCCACAGGTCCAGTTCGCCTACCGAGCCAAGACCGGCCGCGCCTTCGCGGTGGTCGATCTTTGCGTGGTCGGTGAAGACGGAATTCAGGTCGCATGCGACGGCGTGGAGGTCGGCGAAATCCGCGCCCGGGGACCGACGGTGACGCCTGGATATTGGAACGACGCGCGTGCGACCGCGGCCGCTTTCGTCGACGGTTGGCTTTGCACCGGCGACCTCGCGACGATCGATTCCGAGGGCTACCTGCAGATCGTCGACCGCAAGAAGGACATGATCATCAGCGGCGGCGAAAAGGTGTTTTCGACCGAGGTCGAGAACGTGCTCTATGCACATCCAGCTGTCCTCGAGTGCGCCGTGTTCGGCAGGCCGGATTCGGAGTGGGGCGAGCGGGTCGAAGCGGCGATCGTGCTGCGGCCCGGCGCGCCACGGGATGCCGATGCAATTCTCTTACACTTGCGCCA
>JANMRV010000087.1:0-11622 GCA_031388685.1 Planctomycetota bacterium | reverse complement strand
GTTCGCGTCGCGCAACAGGCGCGCGGGTTCCAACTCGCGTGCAAAGAACGCGAGCAAGAGCCGGTCCTGGGCTGGAACCACGCCGGCCAGCTCGAAAGCTGCGTTGCGCACACCGTCGAAGACCGCTCCTGACATCGAGCCCGACCCGTCGATCAGCAACAAGACGTCGCGCGGCGGACGCTTTGGCGAGTCGGGAAGCAGCGCGAGCAGCCCGCGGGCGCCGGGCAGGCTGCCCAGGGACGAGTGCTCTGCGCGCAATGCAGTGGATCCCGAACAGTCGAGCCAGCCGCCACCGGCGTCGACGAACTGGCGCATCAGCAGGCCAGGAATGGCAGCGGGGTCCACGTCCAGCGTCAGCACCGCGCGCACGTGCGCGAGCGCGGCCGGCAACTCGTCGATCGAAGTCGGCAGGAACGCGAGGCCGGGCCAGCGCGCGGCATTCGTCGCGAAGACATCGGACGCGCGTGCGACGGCGCCGCCCGGTTCGGTGTTCGCAGGAGCAACGACCGCGATCTCGAGTGCTCCGCCGACGTCGACCCATGCCGCCGTGCTGTCGTTCTCAGGGATCGGATCTCCATCGAGTCGCAAACGCACGGCGACCTCGACTCCGCCCGCGGGCGCAGCGCCCAGATCGAAGCGCCAAGTGTCGCGGGCGCGCCCGGCGGAGAGCTGTCGCGCGAATTGCAGTCGGCGCGGTTCGCCGGCGCCGGTCAGCAGGAATTCGACCTGTACGATTCGCGCAAAACCGCGGACCTCATCCGAGCTTGCGCCGGCCAGCTGAGCCTCGACCTGGATCTGCGCGGCCAGCGGCGCGCCTTCCTCGACGCGCTCCGGAGTCCACAGCGACGCGATCGCGATGTCGTCCATTTTCGGCGCAGGAAGATCGAGCTTCTCCACGCGCATTCCCGCGCGAGCGAGCGCGCGCAGCGATTGCTCGCCGGCCTGCCCGGTGTTTCGGCAGTCGGAGTACAACCGCACGCTGCCGGTCGAGGCGCCGGCCGACTCGGCACCCGCGCGAGCCAAATCCAAGGCCGCGGCGAGATCGCTCTGCTGTGTGTCGCCGGCGCGCGGCGGCGTGCCCGGCTCGCGGCGTGCACTGCCGGGGCTCTGCCACCACGTTCGGTCGCCGGCGAAAACGAGCGCGGCGAAGTCGCTGTCCGAAGCCAGCGCGCGCACGCGTTCCGCCTCGGCCGTCGCCGAGATCCAGGCTTCGAGGCCAGGCCGCGTGCGTTCGACACTCGCGGAGCGATCGAAGATGGCGATCGTCAGGCGCCGACCTCTGTCGAGATCGTGCAATGGAGCGGCGAGCCAGGCGCCCAGCGCAAATCCGATCGCGGAAACGCCGAGCAGCGCGCGGCCCGCTGGGAAACGTTGGCTAGGGCCGCTCAATGGCTTGCGCCGCCGGCGCGCCGCGCGCGGCCTTCACCAAATCGCTGGACTCGATCCAACCGCCGCCCAGCAGATCGTCGCCGCGATAGAACGCCGCTCCCTGGCCGGGCGCGATCGCGAGCTGCGGCTCGTCGAACACGACCTGTGCCTCGCCCCCGCTGACCGTGATCGTCGCCGCCGCGGGTTCGTGGTGGTAGCGGGCCTGGACTTCGGCGCGGAATTCGCCCGACGCGGGCAGGTCGAAGCCGATCCAATTCAGTTCGCGCACCAGCATCGAATGCGCATGGCATTCCTCGCGCGAACCGAGCACCACCGTGCCGTTCGTCGGATCGAGCGCCACGACGTAGAGCGGCGCGCCGCCGCCGATGCCGTGTCCGCGGCGTTGGCCGATCGTGAAGTGCTCGGTGCCGGCATGCGGGCCGAGCACGCGGCCCGCAGTATCCACCAGGGAACCTGGATGCAGCGTTGCGCCGCGCTGCTCGAGCAGCAGCCGGTAATCATTGGAAGGCACGAAGCAGATTTCCTGACTGTCCGCCTTGCTGGCCGTGCGCAGGCCCGCTTCCGCGGCCAAGGCGCGAACTTCGGACTTCTGCAGTCCGCCCAAGGGCAACTTCGCGCGCGCCAAATGCCGCTCGGCGACGCTGAACAGTTGATAGGACTGATCCTTCGAGCGGTCGACTCCGCGCCGCACGCGCACGCGGCCCGCTTCCAGATCGATGCGCGCGTAGTGCCCCGTGGCCACGAACTGCGCGCCGAGTTCGTCGGCGAAGGCCAGCAACCGGTTGAACTTGAGGTCGCGGTTGCAGATGGCGCAGGGATTGGGTGTGCGGCCGCGCGCGTACTCGGCCATGAAGTAGCGGATGATCTGGCCGAATTCCTGTTTGAGGTCCACGGCCTGGAACGGAATTCCGAGCGCACCCGCCACCATGCGGGCGTCGCGTGCGTCGGAGACAGAGCAGCAGCTCTTCTTGTGCGAGTCCGCGGCGTCGACATGGACGCCATTGCGCATGAACAGCCCGACCAGGTCATGGCCCTCGCGCTGCAGCATCCAGGCGCAAACAGAGCTGTCGACCCCGCCGCTCATGGCAACGACGACGCGCGAATTCGAAGCAGGAGAGACCAAGGTTATGGATCCGAAAAGACCGCAAGGTGAGTGTAGGCAAGAACCCGAAGAGCCCAGGACGGCCGGCCCGGGGGACGCGCAGCTACTAACGTCCACACGCGCTTCCGGTTCGCCCGGGATTCTAGTAGCCTCTTCGCCCGCTTGTCAGAACTTGGCCTCCTCGGGGGTCCCGTTTCGACGCAAAGACCCACCGAACGACCCCAGCCCAGCGACTGACCATGATTCTCCCCGCCCCCGTCCTGCTCGATCAGGAGACTCCGCAGACCCCCGCTCCGAGCGCAGACACGACGACCCAGGCCGGGGCGGGAAAGCAGGACCCGAACGTGCCGGCGTCCGATGGGATCATGGGCGCGATCGGGGGCTTCGTGCCCTTCATCCTGATCATCGGGATCTTCTACTTCCTGATGATCGCGCCGGAGCGCAAGCAGCGCAAGAAGCGCGAGGCGATGCTGGCCGCGGTCAAGAAGGGCGACAAAGTGGTCACGACGGGCGGGATGTTCGCGACCGTCGCGGCGGTCAACGAAGACTCGATCACGCTGCAGGCCAGCGACGACGTGCGGCTGCGCTTCACGCGCCAGTCGATCGCGTCCGTCGTCGAGGTCGAGGGTGGCGAGAGCTCGGCCAAGAGCTGATTCGTCGCCTGCGCGCAATCGCGCTCTGCACAGCTCCGCTTTTCTTTGCGCGCCGGTTCGAGCCCAGCACGGCGGAAGTCGGCGAGATCGGCGAACGGCTGGCAGCGCGTTTTCTGTGTCGGCGCGGGCTCGTGCTGCTCGGGCGGCGCGTGGCGACCAGCGCCGGCGAAGTCGATCTCGTTTTCAGCGAGCGCGGTCGACTGGTGTGCGTCGAAGTCAAGACGTCCAGGAGCGCGCCCGGTTCGCGCTGGCGACCAGGCGATCGCTGGCGGCGAAAAGCCTTCAAACGTCAGCGCGCGGCGGCACGCTTGCTCCAAACGCGCGGCTTCGGTCGGCGTGACGCACCGCCGCGGCTTGACCTGGCGGAAGTCTGGATCGGCCCGCGCGCGAGTGCGCCGATCATCCAGCATCACCGGGATCTGCGCGCGCCGCTTGCCTGAAGACCCTGACTGGAATTTTCTTCCGCGATCGCCGTGGAACCGGCGACTGCGCTCTCGGGCTCAACCGGGCAGGCTCGCGCGGCCGATGAGCACGACGCGCGAGTACCCCATTACACGCTGAACTGTCGTCACCCCACCTGCTAGACTCCATGCGCGGCCCGCCCCCTCGGCGGTACGTACTCTCCTTGTTCCGCATCTCGCTCACTCCACGTCGTTGCCTGCGGGCCATCCGCACGGCGCTGAGCCTCGGTCAAGGCTCCGGATCTAGGTCGGGGGCCAGCCCCGGCGAGTGCGGCCGAAGAACATGATTCGCGTCCTGCGCCACTACTTGCCGATGCGGCGAGCGCTGCTGATGCTCAGCGAGACGCTGCTGTTGTTCTTCGCCATGGGACTTGGGATGTCGGCCCACCTGTTGTTGAAGGAGCCGACCGAGGCCGTGATCCTCAACCTCGCGAAGAATGGCTTGAACCGCGAGGATGGCGCCTGGCGCTGCCTCTTGTCCGCGTTCATGTTGGCCCTGATCGCGCAGGTCGCGATCGCGTTCAACGAGCTCTATGACTTCAGAATCTCGATGTCGCGCTTCGATCGCGCGTCGCGATTCGTCAGCTCCACGGGCAGCGCGATCTTGCTTTCGCTCGGCCTGGTCAGCCTTGCGCACGTCTGGAATCTCGGCCGCGTGCTCGATTTTCCCGGCCTTTCGTACTCGCAGAAGGCGCAGACGCTGGTCTTCACGCAGCTGATCGGTTTTGCCCTGCTCTACCTTTGGCGCAACGCTTTTCACTTTGCCCTGCGCAAGTGGAACTTCAACGAGCGCGTCCTGATCCTGGGCGCGGGTCAGGCGGGCAGATCGCTGGCGGCGGAGATGCTGACGCACTCCGACTCGGGGCACGAAGTGGTCGCGATGGTCCCCGAAGCCGGCGGGTACGGAGTCGAACCTCGCCCGCGAACGGACCGGGAACCGCCAAGGGAATTCGGCAAGGGTCCGGCGGAAGGCGGAAACGGCGGCCTGCCGCATGCGGCGCAATTCGGATCGATGCGCGAAAGCCAGCAGACCAGCGCGCTGCTGCTCGAGCCGGTGACGATTGCGAAGTCGACAGCCGCCGAACTCTTGACCCTCGACACGTCTGCGTCGTTGCCGCTCTCCGAGCCCTTGTTCGAACTGGTCAAGCGCATGGGGATCGACATCGTCGTCGTCGCGCTCCAGGACCGACGCGGCAACCTGCCTACGGATCAATTGCTGCGCTGTCGGCTGGCCGGCATCGCGGTCAAGGAACGTGAGGCACTCTACGAACAGATCACGGGCAAGATCGCGGTCGAGGCCCTACGGCCTTCGTACCTGATCTTCAACGACGGTTTTGCGCGCAGTCCGGCCGCCGACATTGCCAAGCGCGTCGTCGACGTCGTTTTTTCACTGACCGGGATCTTCCTGACCTGGCCCGTGATGCTCTTCACGGCCATCGCGGTGCGGATCGATTCGCGCGGACCAGCGCTGTTCCGCCAGGATCGAGTGGGTTTCGACAACACCGAGTTCACGCTCTACAAGTTCCGCAGCATGCGCACCGATGCTGAGGCCACCACCGGCGCGGTCTGGGCCAAGGACAACGACCCGCGCATCACGCGCTGCGGCCGCTTCATCCGCAAGGCACGCCTCGATGAGTTGCCGCAGCTGTTCAACATCTTGGGCGGCGACATGTCGCTGGTCGGCCCGCGTCCGGAGCGGCGTGTGTTCGTCGAGTCGCTCAAGCAGCAGATCCCCTACTACGAGCAGCGCCACATCGTGAAGCCCGGCCTGACCGGCTGGGCGCAGATCAACTATCCGTACGGCAACACGGTCGAGGATGCGCTGCAGAAACTGCAATACGACCTTTTCTACATCAAGAACCAGAGCTTCCTGTTCGACCTCTCGATTCTCTTCAATACGATCAAGACCGTCGTGCTGCGCAAGGGCACGTAGGAGCCCGGCTCCGCTCGCGTCATCGGCCGTGCCGCGCGACGTGGATCGCGAGCAGCGCGACGTCGGGCGGACGGACACCCGCGATGCGCGACGCGGCGCCGAGCGTGCGCGGCCGCAACTTCGACAGTTGGTTCTTGGCTTCGTTCGCCAGGCCGTCCAAGCCGTGAAAATCGAGGTTGGCAGGGATCTCGACGGATTCCTGACGGCGCATGCGCTCGACGGAAGCGGTTTCGCGAACGACGTAGCCTGAGTACTTCAGATCGACCTCCAGCGCCGCGCTGTCGTCGACATCCAAGGCCAAGGAACGCACGGCCTGATGGTCGGCGGCGATCATTTCCCAGCTGACTTCGGGCCGCTTGAGCAACTCCGCCAGCGTCTTGTGGCCGCGCGTCGGATCGCGCACGCCTTCGAGCACACACAGCGCCGACTGCAGGCGCTCTTCGCGGGCTGCGACGCGCGCCAGATCCTGCGCGCTCGCAAGTCCGATCGCCGCGGCGCGCGCCACCAGACGCCGATCGGCGTTGTCCGCGCGCAACAGGAGCCGGTGCTCGGCGCGCGAGGTGAACATGCGGTAGGGCTCGGTCGGCTGGCTGACCACGAGGTCGTCGACGAGCACGCCGACATAGGCCTCGTGACGCAGCAACACGAAGGGCGCGCGCCCGCTCGACCACAAAGCCGCGTTCGCGCCGGCAACCAGGCCCTGGGCGGCAGCCTCCTCGTAGCCCGAAGTGCCGTTGATCTGCCCGGCGAGATACAGGCCCGCGACGGAACGCACGGCCAGCGTGTCGTCCATCTGCGCGGGCATCACGAAGTCGTATTCGACGGCGTAACCGTGGCGTAGGAAACGCGCGCGCTCCAGCCCGGGGATCGTGTGCACGAAGGCTTCCTGCACCTCGCCCGGCAAGGACGTCGAGACGCCGTTGACATAGATCACTTCGCTGTCGAGCGACTCGGGCTCGAGGAAGACCTGATGGCGCTCTTTGTCGGCGAAGCGCATGACCTTGTCTTCCATCGACGGGCAGTAGCGCGGTCCGACGCCCTTGATCCGGCCCGCGTACATCGGCGCGCGATGGATGTTCGCGCGGATGATGTCGTGGGTCCCCGGATGGGTCCAAGTCATGTGGCAGGCGACCTGGCGCAGCGACGGAAATCCCTGACGCGGAGTCGAAAACGAAAACGGCGTCGGCTGTGCGTCACCGTACTGCGGCTCGAGCGCCGCGAAATCGATCGAACGCCCATCCAGGCGCGGCGGCGTGCCGGTCTTCAGTCGCCCCATCTCCAGCCCCAAGCGCTCCAAGTCCGCCGAAAGTCCTTCCGCGGAGCCTTCGCCCGCGCGCCCTCCGGCAGCTTGGGCTTCGCCGGTGTGCATGATCGCGCGCAGGAACGTGCCGGTGGTCAAGACGACGGCGCGTGCGTGAATTTCGCGGCCATCGGACAGGCGCACGCCGCAGGCGCGCGCGCCGCCGCGCAGCTCGGCGGTCAGCAAGCGCTCCGCGCCACCCTCGATCAACTCGACGTTGGGATGCGCGTGCAAGAGACGCGTCGCCTCCTCGCGGTACGCGTGGCGGTCGGACTGGCAGCGCGGCCCGCGCGCCGCGGCGCCCTTGGCTGTTCCGAGCATGCGGAACTGAATGCCGGTGCGGTCCGCGATGCGGCCCATGGCGCCACCGAGCGCATCGATCTCGCGCACGAGCTGGCCCTTGCCCAAGCCTCCGATCGCGGGGTTGCAACTCATCTCGCCGAGACGGTCCAGCCGCAGACTGATCAGCGCCACGCGCGCGCCCAGCCGTGCCCCGGCCAGGGCGGCTTCGATGCCCGCATGGCCGCCGCCGATTACGGCCAGGTCGTAGTCGTCGCGCGCCGGCGCCCCAGGCGCCCGGTCCAGTTGGGGATGAAGGTGCACGCGTTCGCGCGCTTGGGATCGGTGGCCTGGGTTCAACGGAGCGCCTGTGGACAAAGCATTGCAACGCAATCGCTCGCGCCCGCCAAGGGTGCGCCCGACCTCTCGGCCGATTCCGGACGTAAAAGCCTCGAACACAGGCTTCAAAGCGTCATTTTCAGTCCACTTCGGGCGGGCCCTGGGCCGACAAGCGCAGCCGATGTTGTCCTGGATTTTCCGCCACCGCCTGCGACTGTCGGCGATCTACGGCATGGTCCAGGCTCCGGCGCTGCCTGAAGCACGGAAGCGGGCGCAAGAGCCCCGCGCAAGCGGCGCCAAGGCCTTGCAGCTCCCTGGACACCTAGTCCGCAGGGGCAGGCACGTCGAGCTGAGGCCCATGCCTCCGCGGGCGCGCTGAATTCAGCGGGCGCAGGCTCTTGATGCAGGACGGCAGGTCACCTGACAGGGCTGGGTGACTACACTCTTGCCCATGCTGTCCGCCCTCCCGCCTGTCACCCTCGACCCTGCGGCTCTGCAAACCCTCGACGGGAACAAGCGCGAATCGCTCGAAGATTTTTGGCCAGAGCCAGGCTCAAGCAGGCCGAACTCTTCGCCAAGCTAGGTCTCGAACTCGAGGCGATCGTCAAGCGCATCGAAGCCTTGAGCCTGCCGCCGTCGAATCCGGTGCGCGAGGCGCTCGTCGACGAATGCGTGGCCCTCGGACCGGAAGCGACGCCGCTGTTCGTGCGCTGGCTGGATCCCGGAGAGGCCGCCCTGGACAAGGAGCGCTTCCGCGCGAAGCAGGTTGTGCTGGCCATGCTGCGCATGGACACACGCGCGGCGACGGGCGAGTTGCTTGGACTGGCTCGCCAGGGATCGACCGAAGGCCGGGGCAATGCGGCGCGCGTGCTGGAAATGACGCCTGAGCGCGAGCGTGTGCGGCCCGAACTGCTCGCAATCTTCAAAAGCTCTCAGGGTCAGCTGCGAGCGACGCTGTTGCGCGCCCTGCTGCGCCTGTCGTCCGACGACTCACAATTGCTCGATGAAGTGCTGACCGGCGACGACGAAGCGCTGCGCGACGTGGCGCTTTCGGTCCTGACCGACACGAAAAACGCAGGCGCGGAGGAACGTGTGCATCGGCTGCTCAACGATCCCGCGCGCGCGGACCAGCACGCCATGCAACTGCTGCTTTACTATCAGGCGCTGCCCGAGCTGGTCGGCCCAGGCCACGTGAAAGAGCTGATCGCACTGGCCTCCGCCGTCAAGGTGCCGGCGAGCACGCGCATCGCGATCATCGAATCTTTGCCGATGTTCGTCAGCGGCTCGAACAACGAACTACGCCGCTCGCTCGAAGGCATCCTCGCCGGCGCGGATCTGAAACTCTCCGAGGCGGCACGCGTGGTCCTGGCACGGCTGGGCGATCGCGTGGCCAAGAAGGAACTTCTCAAACCCTACGACGATTTGGTCGAGAGCACTCCGAAGTGGAGCCCGGCCTACTTCCGGCGCGGCGACTTGCTGCGGCGCATCGGCGAGTACCGCGACGCGGAGAAGGACTACACCAAGGCCCTTTCGCTCGGCAGGAACGACCCCAACCCGCAAGCGGACACCTACATCGGCCTGGCGAAATGCGCCGCATTGCAAGGGCACTTCAAGGAAGCGGCCACCTGGTTGCAGCAGGCACCGATCCAACTTTCACAGCTCAAGGCCTACGCCGGCGACCCGGACTTCGCGAAGCTCAAGGCTTCGAAGTACGGCGACGTTTTTCCGCGCGACTGACCGCGCCGCGGTCCCGCGAACCGCAGCCTGACCGTCCTGGCATTCGCTAGGCGGCGGCCCGACGGACGCACTGGACGCAGAATGCGAGCGAGACGGACCCTGACCGAAAAAACTAGGGCAGCCGCTCCAGGTCGAGCGAAAGCGCGCTCGCGCCGTCGATCTGGAAGTACTCGAGTTCGAATTCGTGCGCGGCTCCGCTGAGTTCGAGCTCAACCAGGTCGCGTGTCGGCCCGTGCCAGGTCCAATTCTCGAGCACAGGGCTCTTGTCGATCCACACGCGCACGCCATCGTCGGAAACGACCGACAGCCGATAGCGGCCGGCGGCGAGTTTGGCCGTGGTCTTTGCGATCAGGCCGAAATGGCTCGAGCCGACACGGGTTTGGATGGCAGGATCCGCAGCATGGGGCGAGTACCAGCTCGTCACCGTCGCGCTCGCGAGCGGCTGCGCAACAAGCGCGCGCCAGGACTTCAGGGCCTCGACGCCGCCGCGCGGATCGGGTCCGTCCTTCCACGAGAACCAGACCGCTTCCCATTTGGCCTCGGCTAGCACTCCGCCCGGCGTGCGCTGAACCGGCCGCGCCTCGCCGGAACGGAAGTCCCACGGGCCCCACTCCCCCATCACGATGGTCTCCAGACCCTGACCGTCGTCCTTGTCGGGATCGAAGGCACGTTGCACGCCGGGCGCTTTCGGCGCAGCGAAATTTCGCTCGAGCGCCAGCGCGGCCGGTAGTGCCAGGTCATCGATCACGGCGGCCTGCACGCTGACATCGGCCAGCCGGCCGCTCGCGGACCATCCGCCGATACCCGCGAACAGCGCTCGCAGCGCCTCGGAATCGAGCGCCGCTCCGTTCACCCAGCGCACAGCCGACCCGGACAACTCGCGGCCGTGAGCCTTGTGAACGTTCTCGCCCACCGACAGCGCGCTCGTCTTCGAGACGACGAAATCGGAGTCGTTGCCGGAGAACGAGTTCTTGTAGACGACGTGGCCCTTGGAGCTGGTGTCGAAGCGCTTGCCGAAGGGACCGCCGACGAGCTCGGGATCCTCGTCCCAGTACAGCTCGACGCCGATCTGGTTGTCGTGCAAGACATTTTCGGCGATCAGGCAGTCCTGACCGTGTTCGATCGTGATCGCGCCGCCGAGTGTGCCTTCGATCGCGTTCTGGAACAGGACCATGCGGCTCGAATACCCGCCCCAGACACCGTGCTGGTGACAACCATGGATCTGGTTGGCAACAGCGCGATTGTCGCTCGAGAACGTAGCCTCGATCCCGTTGGCCACGGCGTACGAGAAATCGTTCGCGTAGAAGAGATTGCCGTCGCTGCCGCCGACTTCTTTCTCTCCGCGCGCCAAGGCGAGGCCCTCGACCGAATCGCGGCCGGCGAAGAGGAAGATGCCGTCGCCGGAATGCGTAGCACTGTTGTAGGCGATCACATTCTTCGAGCAGCGCTCGAACATCAGGATCGCCGCGGAGTCCTGGCCGCGCCAGTAGACGCCGTGGCTGTAACCGCGCACGCAATAGTCGAAAATGTTGCGGCTGACGATGCACCCCGAAGTGCGGTACATCCCAAGGCCCCAGCCCGAGAGAAAGGAAAAGTCGTTGTCGTACACCTGCGAAGCTTCGCAGCGCAGCATCAGGATCCCGTTCTGGCCGTGGCGTCCGCGGCTGTTGCGCACGGTGACTCCGGCGCAATCGCTGAAACTGATCGCCGCGCCGTAGCGCGTGAGCCACTGATTTTCGTCGTTTTCGTGTGGCCACAACCAGTCCGCTTCGTTCTCGGCCGCGATGGTCGACAACAGTCGCATGCCGTACCAACGATCGAACTTCATGCCGTCGAGCACGACGTTCTTGCTGCGCTCGACCACGACGCAGCCGCCGAAACCGGAAATCGTGCCGCCCTGGATCGTGACGTTGTGGCAGTCGCGCACGACCAGCGCGTAACCGGCCAGACGATCGAGCGGCGTCTCGAGCGTTGCTCCGCGCAGCACGACATCGCGCAGATCGAGCGTGATGTCGTTCTGCTTCTCGATCACGATCACGCCGCCGCGGCCGTCGGGGCCGAGCGCCGGACGCAGGAACTCACCGGGCTGCAGTTTGCCGGAGCGGGTCACGACCAGCGCAGCGTCCTTGGGGATCGTCAGGTCGGCCGGCAGGACGCCCGCGACCAGGGGTGCGGCCCCGCGGGCCTGCGCCGGTGAAAATTCGGCCGCGCCGCACCAGGCGGCGACGAAGAGACAGGTCAGGAGCGACGCTAACTGCAAGGTCCGATGCATGGATTGCAAGATTCCAGGTTCGATGGACCGGCCGAAACACTTCCACGCGGAAGACTCGTCGGCCATGCTAGTGTCCCCTGCTCGGCGAAACAGCACGGAATTGTTCACTCCAATTCGCAGGCTGCCCGCAAATCGTCCGCAGCTCCCGGCAACCGGC
>JANMRV010000854.1:0-7454 GCA_031388685.1 Planctomycetota bacterium | reverse complement strand
TCCTCGAGGACCAGCGCCTGAGTGGCGCGCTGACTGCCGCGCGAAACCTCGAGCGAGTACTTGCCCGGCGCGAAATTGCCGAGCGCGAGAATTCCCTTCGAGTTGGATACGCCCTTGCCCGCGAACAGGCTGGTCAACATGCGGCCCGCATCGGCAAAGCCTTTGGCATCGCCCGCCTCGGAGACCAGTTTGCCGGTCGCGCCAACGATCGGCTCGCCCTGCGCCGAGAGCACGCGCACGCTGACTTCGACGCCCTCGGCGAGCACCAGGACGCACTCCAAAGCGCCGGTTTCGCTGAGTGAATACTCGTTCTCGCGCGCGGTCGCGAAACCGTCCTTGTCCGCCGTCAGGGCGTACTGCCCGGCAGGAAGATTCTCGATGCTGAACTTGCCTTCGCGATCGCTCTTCGCGCGCTCCGGCAACAGGCCGGCCTTGCCGGCACTGGTCGCGATCACCTCGACTCCCTCGAGCGGAGCGCCGTTGCTGCGGCGCGCGATTCCGCTGATCGCAAGCGCCGGCGCGAGTTCGATGCGCATGCCTTTTCGGATCTCGCCTTCGAGGACCTCGACCTCCTGCGGCAGCGGCTGCGCGAAGTGCGCTTCGCCCTCGTTGCGCCGCGGCGGCCGCAGCGAAAGCCTGTAACTGCCCGATTGCAGGCGATCGAAATTGAACTCGCCCTTCGCGTTGGTGCGCACGCGGGCCGAACCGTTGTCACGGTTCATCAACTGACCGAGCAGGCCCGCGGGCCGCGGCGCATCCTCGCGCGACAGGATCAACTCGCAACCCTCGAGCCACTCGCCGCCGTCGCGCGCGACCACCACACCTTCGATTCCTCCTCGCGGCAACTCGAGATCGATGCGCGCCTCGGGCAGATCGGGTATCTCGACCGTGATCTGGATCTGATCGGGCCGCCGACCAGGGGTGATCTCGGTGATCTGAAAGGTGTACTCGCCGGCGGCAAGGCCCGCGAATTCATAGCTGCCGTCGTCCTTGATCTGCGCCAGCTTGAAATCGACGCCGAGCAGACTTTCGCTCTCGAAACCGATCGCCGCGACACTGCCGCAAGTCAGCCGTTCGCCCGCGGCGCTGACCTGGCCGAAGACGCGGCAGGCGCCCGACGAAGTGTCGACGATGTCGAACTTCACGCGTTCGTCGGCGGGCACGGTCACGAGGTCGAAATTGAGCGTGCCGAGGAAACTCATCGGATTGAGTGCCTGATCGCCGCGCGTCAACAAGACGAAGTAACCGCCGGCGCTGACGTGCTCGATCGAGTAGCGGCCCTGCGCATCGGTGTTGCCCTGATAGAGCCCGCCACCCGCTGAATTGCCTTGCCCGCCGAGATTCGCGGGCGAGACCGCCAGCACGATCGCGCCTTTCAGCGGCCGAGCGAAACGATCCGTCGCCGTGCCGAAGATGCCGGCGCCGGGCGACATCGTGAGCGTGACCTCCGGCGGAGTCAGGGCTGCGGCCAGACGCACGGGATCCGATCGTCCCAGCACGTAGTCGCGATGGGACGCAAACAGCGTGACCTCGCCTTCCTCGAGTCCGCCAAGTTCGAACGAACCATCGGCGCGCGAGAGCACCGCCAGGTCGCCGAACATGCCAAGTTGCGCCATGAAACCACTCATGCCGCTGGGCAGATCCTCGGGCCGGCCGATCTTGTCCGTGCCCGCGCCGTCCTGGCCGCCGAAAGGGCCGCGACGCCGATCCTGGCGCAGGTTGCCGGCGCGAAAGTCCTTGCCCGCGTTGGCGAAGACCTGCGCGCCCGCGACCGGCGCGCCCGCTTTGTTCTTCACGAAGCCGCGCAGCACGCCGCCGGGAGTCAGTTCGACGATCACACCGCGCAGCGTTTCGCCTTCGCGCACTTCGAGTGCTTCGATCGTCTTCGGCAAGTACCCCGCCGCGCTGAACGTCAGCCGCTTCGTGCCGTGCTCGACCGACTCGACGCGAAACTTGCCCTGCGGGTCCTCGACTTCCTGACCTCCGGCGAAGGGATTCCTTCGACCGGGCGCGGCGGCCTCGCTGTCGATGCGGTCCTTGCCGCCCACGCGAAAACTCGTCACGGGAACATGCTTGGTGGAATCCATGACCACGCCCTCGACCGCGCCGCCGGCGTACAGCGTCACAAGCAGTTCCTTTTCCTTGGCCGGGTCCCAATCGACGTGCGTGCTCTCGTAGCCAAGCCGGCTGAACTCGATGCGGTAGGGTTTTTCGCCGGCGAACGCGCCCGCCGTGAACTTGCCTTCGACATCGCTCTTGGGGAACTCGAAGCCCTTCACCGCCTGAGAAAGCAGCGGTGCAAACGAGAAATCGAAATTGAAGTTGCTCAGGTCGACCATGTTCCAGCGCACGACGACAGCCTCGATCGGCGAACCGGAACTCGTCACCACGCGGCCCGAAACCAGCGCTCCGCGCGGCAATTCGAAATCGGGCGCCAGTTGCAGGCCGCCCTCATGGGCCAGTACGTGCGGCCCCTGGGCAGGAACGTGGCCCGCGGCCATGGCGAGCACATCGACCTCGCCCGCGGGCACGAAATTCATCGTGTAGCGACCTTCGGCGTCGGTCACGGCGTGTGTCGCGTTGAGGATTTCGGACGCGTAGGAAAGATCGCGCAATCCGCGCGGGACCGCGCCGACGTCCGCGCCCGCGAGCGGAGTCGGTGCGGCGGACGACTTCGCTTCCGCGGGCGCGGCGCTGGACAACACGCGGCCGCTGACCTGACAGCCGCGCGAAGTGCGCACGATGACCTGCGTGTCGAAACCGGCCCGCACGACGAGATCGGGCACATGCGTCAATGCGAACGAACCTCCGCTCGCCGTCACCTGCCAGTCGGGCCCCTCGGGCACACCGCAGAAAACGAAACGGCCGGCCTCGTCGGAGGTCGTCTGGAGATAGACGATGTCGCCGGTGCGCGCGGCTTCGATCGCAAAGGTCGGCCCCGCGGTGAGCGCCATCAGCGCGCCGCCCGCGGGCGAGCCGTCGGGGTTCAAGACGCGGCCGATCACGCGCCCGCCGGCGCGCAGCCAGACGTCGACGGGGCCGCCCGATCCTGAAGCGAGCACGCGCGCGTTCGCGATGCCATCGGGCACGTGACGAGTTCCGCGCGCTTCCAGGAAGTAGCGTCCGCTGCGCACGCCCTCGAATTCGAAGTTGCCGAAGGCATCGCTGCCGGTGACCGCGATCGCTTCGACGCGCTGTTCGAGATCGTCCCCGGTGTTCGCGAGACGCAGGATGCGACCGAAGGCCCGGCCGCCCGCGGGCGGAAGCGGCAGCAGATCGATGCGCACGCCGGAGAGCGGCGCACCCGTGGCGCGGTCGAGCGCCCGACCGCTCAGTTTTCCAGGACCGGCGAGGCGCACTCCGGCGGGAATTTCGATGCCGCCGTCCAGTGCCAAGTCGGCCGCGGCGAGGACCTTTTGGCGCAGGCCCTCGTTCGGGAGTCTGAGCTCGGGTTCGTCGGACGAGTTGGACACATCGACGAGAGTCAGCGACTCGCCCGCCCTCGGCACGCTGTCGGGTTGGGCGCGCAGGAACCACCAAGTGAGCAGCGCAACGAGCGCGACAACTGCGGCGACGAACATCCAAAGGGCCAGCGGCCGGGAGGAGTCGGTCGAAGTGTTGGGAGCTTTGGACATGGAACGGGCAGGATCTTGGGCCAGGAAGCCCCCCAGTTGAACAAATGTCGTACCGCGCTGGGGATCAGGTCAGGGTTCCTGGGCACTCGGCGGTGAAAATCGCCCGGATCGCTCGCGCAGGTTCAGGCTTTGGGCAGCCCTCGATTTCTGGGCTGCTCCTGCACAACCCTTGCCGCGCCGAGACAGCCGTGCGCAACTGGGGGAATGTGCCGGATCGGCCCAGTCCGGCGGTCTGCGCCCCGAAGCACTGCGGGTCGCGGACACGACGGCCCATCGTCCAGGTTGCTCCCCAAGCTGCTACCGTTCCGCGCCCCGTGGCCAACCAAGCGCACGACAATCCCAGGCGCGCCTACGCGTTGATCGTGCTTTCGAGCGCCTTCTTCGCGGCCATGTTCGCGGGCCTCAAGTTCCTGCCCGCGCGGATCTCGTCGCCGGAGGTCCTCTTCGTGCGCGGTCTGGTCGGCGTGGCGGGCGCCGGACTCGTGCTGGTCGTGACCCGCGAACGCTGGCGGCCGGGCGCGCTGAGGACCAACCTGATGCGCTCGACGGTCGGAGCGCTGTCGGTGGTCTTCCAGTACTTCGCCGTGCACGAGGCCGGAGCGGAGCTCGCGACGGCGACCTTGCTCAACCAAAGCGCACCGCTGTGGATCCTGCTGCTTTCCGCGCCACTGCTCGGGGAGCGGGTTGTGGCGAGCACGAAATGGGCGCTGCCCATCGGACTGATCGGCACCGCGCTGGCGCTCGGCCCGTCGGCGGCCGGCGAACGGCCCGGCCTTTTCCTGGCCCTGCTCTCGGGTGGATTCGCCGCGTTGGCTCTGCTGTACGTGCGCAAACTGGTCTCCACGGAGAACGCCGCGTCGGTGGTGCTGTTCTTCATGGCCTTCGCCACGCTCGCTTCGGCGCCCTTCGCACTCTGGCGGGTGTCCGAACGCGGTGGCTGGACCGTGCACGAGTTCGGCGTGCTCGCCGCGATCGGCGCGCTGGGAACCGCGGGACAGCTGGTCATGACGCAGGCCTATCGCTACGGCACGGCGGCCTCGGTCTCGATCGCCGGCCTCGCCCAGGTGGCGTTCGCGGCGATCCTTTCCTTCGCTGTGCTGGGATCCGCGGTACCTTCCGTCGCCGCGATCGCCGGCGGAATTCTCGTGCTGCTCGCCGGTTTGCTCGCGGTGCGACCCTGGCGGGTCACACGCGCGCCGGATTCGACGACTTGAGCTTCGAGCGTTCGAGCATCTCGTCGATCACTTGCTCGAAGGACCTGGGCCGCCAACCGAGTTCACGGCGCGCGCGATCGCCGCTGGCAGAGAATCGGACGCGCGCGAGACGCAGCGTCTGCGGCGTGAAGAACTCGCTCTTGACCCGACCGTCGAGCAACGTCGAGCCGGCCTCGGCGAAACTCCAGATCCAACGCGGAATGGCGAGCGGCGCGCGGCGGCCGCATTTTTTCGCCACCATCGCGATCAGATCGCGATGACTCCACACGGATTCGACCAGTAAGTAGCGCCGTCCGCGGCGGCCCGAATCGAGCGCCAACACGCAGCCTTCGGCGCAGTCGTCGAGTCCGACGACGCTCTGCAGGCCGGGCGGCGCGAGCAGGACGGGCAGCGGGCCCGTATGGCCGCGCTCGATCATGTGCACCACACGCTGCGTGTTCGATGATCGCTCGCTCGCGCCGAAGATCGCGCCAGGATTGACCACGACGAGGTCAAGTTTCGTTGCCGCCTCGAGCGCGAGTTCTTCCGCGCGGCGCTTCGTCGTCATGTAGTCGCAGCGCAATTCGTCGCCGTGATACGCGCTATCTTCGTCGAGCGTTTCGCCGCGCTGGGCGGGGCCCACGGCGACGACGGAACTGACGTGCAACAGACGCCCGACGGGATGACGCAAGGCGGCGTCGAGCATGTGGCGTGTGCCCTCGATGTTGACCTCGCGCGCCAGGGCACTGTCGCGGCTCTGATAGCTGATCAAGGCGCCGGCGTGTACGATCCAGGGCCGCTCGTCCACGGCGCACACGCTGGCGAAGGCGCGCTCGATGCTGACCGGATCGCAGAGGTCGCCCGCGTGCCAGTGCACATCCAATCCGGCGAGCGCGGCACGCTCGGCATTCGGACGCGCCAGCGCGTGCACGGCATGGCCGCGCGCCGCGAGCTTGCGCGCAATCTCCGCCCCGAGAAAACCGGTCGCGCCGCTGAGCAGCACCGCGGGCTTCAAGACTTGCCTTCCGCCGCGGCTGCGCTGTCACGCGTCGCGCGGCCGCGCCCCGCCGGCAAGTCCACGGTCGCGACGGTGCCGGGACCGTCGGCGCGCGGTTCCAGGCGGATCGCCCCGCCCATCTCCTCCACCGCTCGCCGCGCGATCGCCAGGCCCAGGCCCGTGCCGGTCGAACGCGTCGTGAAATAGGGTTCGAACAGCCGCGCGCGAACTTCATCGGACAGTCCGATTCCACGGTCGCGCAACTCGATGCGCACACGCTCGCCTAGCTCGTGCACCTCGATCTCCAGTTCGCCGCCTTCGGGGCTGGCCTGGATCGAGTTGGAAATCAGGTTCTGCAGCACGCGGCGCAACAGCGGCTCGTCGACGAAGACCAAGCCCTTGGTGCCCTTGCGCACGAAGTGCACGCTCGCCTCGCGCGCCCAGGCGGCGTTCAGGACCAGCAGATCGTCGACCAGAGAACCCGCGTCGAAATCGCGCGGATTCTGCTGTTTCAGCGCGCCGGTCAGCGCATGGAAGTCGTTGGCGATCTCGCGCAGGTGTTCGACCTGGCGCGCGATCGTGTCGGTGGTGCGCTCGAAAATGGAATCGAATTGCGGGCTTTGCTCGTGTCTGGCGCGCCGCAGCAGATCGACGGACAACTTGATCGGCGTCAGCGGATTCTTGATGTCGTGGGCGACCTGACGCGCCATTTCGCGCCAGGCAGCGTCCTTCTCGGCCTTGACCAGTTCGGCGCGCTTCTCCTTGATTTCGCGCGTCATCTCGTTGAAAGCGAGTCCGAGTTCGGCCATCTCATCGGAGCCGCGCACGGCGACTCGCGCGTCGAGATCGCCGGCCGCGACGCTGCGCGTGTGCTCGCGCATGGCCAGGATCGGCTGCGTGATGCGCCGCGCGATCAGCAAGGTCCACAGCGTCGCGACCAGCAGCACGATGGCCGTGGCTCGGATCAGGACCCAGCGCAGTTGATTGACCCCGCGAAAGATGTCGTCGTTGTCGATGCCCACGCCGACGACCCAGTTGAAACCACCATCTTCGGGGCGCTTGGTGTGCTTGAACGCGGCGCTCTTCTTCTTGCCCTCGAACGTGTACTCCGGGAAAAGGCCCCAATCGCCGGCCAATGCCGCTTCGGTCAGCGGCGCGAGTCCGAGGTCCTGACTGACGCGCTGTCCGTACAACTCTGCATTGGGGTGCGCGAGGATCGTGTTCGCGTCGGACTTCCAGACCCAGCCGTAGGCGGAGGGAAACGAGTCGGGCACCAGGCCGCGGAAGTATTCGGTCAGCACGGGCGTGCGCACGTCGTTCTGGATATTGCGCCAGTCGACGAGGCCGAACAGGACAGCCGCAATCTCGTCGGGTTGCGCCTCGTTTCGCACCGCAGCCGAAAACCCGATGAACCAGCGCGGCTTCCCGTCCGAGGCGAGCAGGTTGGAGCGGTGCTGATCGAGCGCGTAGCCCTGACCCTGCATTCCGGCCTGGAACCAGGAATCGTCGCTGAAATTCTGGTCTTCGAGCGCGATCAGCGTTTCCGGACTCAACAGGTTGCCTTGCTGGTCGCGCTGGTTGGAGGCGACGATGTGACCGCTTGGATTGACCAGGACCAGCAGCTCGGCG
>JANMRV010000847.1:0-1510 GCA_031388685.1 Planctomycetota bacterium | reverse complement strand
CCCCCGGTCATTGCGGAACAGCACGTTGCGCCCGAAACCCGTGACGAACAGGCGGCGACGCATCGGCTCCTATTCTAGAAAAGCGCCCCGCGCCGTCCCAGACGGCGCGCGGCATTCACCCACTCATCGCCGCAGCCCGGGTCAGGAAATCCAGGCTGCGGAGTGCTTGGCTCTTGCCATCAAAGCCCGCTCAGCCGGCTGGCAACGACCGGCAGCAAGACGCGATCGACTTCACTGACGCGCTCCAGCGTCCACTCGATCTCCGCCGGGGTCAGACACTTCGCCTCGCCGGTCGAGAGCTCGACCACGCCCCCGACAATGCCGAACAGCGTCCCTCCGAGCACATTCTTGGATAGCTTCGTCCAGTCGACCTCGGGCCGCACCTCGGCGGCGAGCGGCTGATAACCCTCCAGTTCGACACGGATCGAATGGACCAGTTGGCGCGAGAGGTTGACTACGAGCGGCGTGCAGCCCCCCACCTTGCCGTCGACGATAACCGTCGCGCCGGCGGGCAGCGTGGTCACGGCGACCGGGTCGAAGCGCTCCGAAGCAAGCAGGGAAGAACCCACGGAGCCAACGGCGATGCACAGGCCGAGCAGGCCGATCAACGGGAAGCGGGAGGAGCGCATGGGGGCGAGCTTTCGCGGGACTCGCACCGGGAATGCAAACCGCGTGCCCTGCCCGAAAGGGTCGGCCGAGGCGCGTTGCGGACTGCGGCCACGGGCAAAAACCGCCCAAACGCACGAGCTGCCCGTCGTGGTGGAGCCGGATTGGATCCGTGGCGCTGCCGCCTTCCTGTCTGTCAGGAACGGGGTTCTACGGTGGCAGCAGTAGGCGCGCTAAGAGCGGGACGCAACTGAGGGCCGGCCCTCATGGGCAAACCGCAAGCTCCAATCCGTTCGTCAAGGTGGAATTGTCCGGCGGCACGAAGCCTGGATCACGGCCCAAGTATTGAGCGTCGACGACTGTGCCAGGCACAAGCAGGTACACCGCCGGGATTCCGCCGAGTGCGCCGACAGCGAATGAATGGAGCTACGCTCGTGGCGACGGCGCCCACGACACGATGGAGGCCAATGGAAACATGAAATACGCAATCCTGATTTGCGCTTCACTCGCAATCGCGGGATGCGACTCCCGCACGACATCCCCCGAGGCTGCTGTCCCCGACCTGCGCCAACTGAGCGGTGACCTCGAGCGAGTGGAGAAGGCACTCGCGAAGATGGAGAATCGGGTCACCCACCTCGAGACCTAGCTTGCGGCTGGGGACCCCAAGAATGAGTTCGCGGAGTTCGCAATCGACGAGGTTCGATGGCCCGCAGGCTGGGGCCTCACCAACATGCCGGCGGACGGCAAGATGCTCTATTGTGATGCCAGGGACTGGCGAGGATTCGGCAAGATGCTGCGGTTCACGCGCATGACCGACCGTGCCTTCTTCCTTGAAGCCGAAGGACGTACGACGATACAAGCGCAAATGGGCGAGGGTGGAATCACCAGCGACGATGGTTCCCCC
>JANMRV010000790.1:0-1789 GCA_031388685.1 Planctomycetota bacterium | reverse complement strand
CGACGGTCGAGTCCAACCCGATCGTCACCTCGACCACCCCATCAGGCGGCTTCGGCTCGCGCCGCGGTGTCTGGTACAAGCTCACGGGCAACGGCGACACGCTGGTCGCTTCGTTGTGCGGCACCTTGCCGGTCTTCGACTCGGTCATGTTCGTCCTCGCGGGCAACTGCGACGGCCTGACACTGATCTCCAGCGACGACGACTTCTGCGCCTCGCTGAATGCGTCCCAGGTCACCTTCTGCTCGCAAGCGGGCACGACCTACTACGTCGTGGTCGCTCCCTTCGCCGGTGGCGCCTCGACGGCCAGCTACACGCTGAACATCACCGACACGGGTGCGTGCGCGACGGCCTTCCCGGTCACGATCTGCCCTGGCGTCAGTGGTCCCTTCACGGAAACCGAACCGGGCTACGGCATGGGCAGCAACGAAGGTTGCTCCTCGTCTCCGAACCTGTTCACGAACATCCCGACCCCGGGTTTCCCGGGCACCGTGATCCGCGGAACTTCGCGCGGCATGATCGGCAACCGTGACTTCGACGACTACCGCTTCCAAGCGACGGTCAGCGACACGATGACGGTCACGTTGGAGACCTTCGGTGCTGCCAACGGTCAGGTCCAGATCAACTCGTTGACCGGCCCCACGGGTATCTGCCCGCAGGTGGCCGTGGCCAACACGCCGTTGTTCGTCTCGCGTTGCGTCACGGGCACGCTCCAGACTGTCAGCGCCCCGGTGACGGCGGGCACCTGGTACACCCTCAACGTGCTTGGCGGTGTGAACTTCCAGGTCAACAACAACACGACGATCTTCGGCGGCATCATGCCTGGTGGTTCGACCTACCAGTACAAGGTGACGGTGACGATCGGCGGGCCTCCGGCGAACGATCTGTGCTCGGCGGCGACGTCGCTCGCGGGCACGAGCGGCACGGCGCCCGGCAACACGACGAGCGCGAACTTCGAAGGCAATGGATCGACCTGTGACCCGACCGGCAAGGACGTGTTCTACACCTTCGTCGGTGGTACGAATGCGGGTACGTTGAACCTCAACACCTGCGGTACCGCCGTCGACACCGTCATCTCGGTGTTCGACGCCTGTGGTGGTACTCAACTCGGCTGCAACGACGACGGTTCGGGCACTCCGTGCGCCGGCCCGGCTTCGGCGCTCTCGATTCCGCTGGGCATCGGCCAGACGGTGAAGGTCCGCGTGTCCGACAAGGGCACCGCGGGTGGCGCGTTCACGCTGACCTATGCGTTGGTCGTGCCTCCGCCGGCCAACGACGAATGCGCGACCGCGACGGTGATTTCGGGCAGTGGTGGGTTCCCTGCGGATACCCGCTTTGCAACGCCGATCACAGCTACGGGTTCGCCCGTCGCCACGTGCAAGGCCAGCGGGATCAGCCGCGACATCTGGTTCCGGTGGACTTCCACGCAGCCTGGGACGGTGAACGTCGACACCTGTGGTGCGACGCAGCCGGCCGGCGGGGACTCGGTCATCGATGTCTTCACGGGTTCGTGTGGATCGCTGACGTCGATCGCCTGCGACGACGACACTTGCGTGACTCCTGGTCTCGCCAGTCAGACGTCTTTCACGGCGACCTGCAACACGACCTACTACATTCGGGTCGCCCAGTGGCAGACGTCGCAAGCCGTTGCTCCGTGGACCCTGAACATTTCTGCTCCGGCGTTCCTCGACACGGACGGTGACGGCGTCGGCGACTGCGCCGACGGCTGCCCGACCGATCCGTTGAAGATCGCGCCTGGTGTGTGTGGTTGCGGCACGCCGGACACCGACAC
>JANMRV010000776.1:0-2920 GCA_031388685.1 Planctomycetota bacterium | reverse complement strand
CTCGGCGGCGGCGCGCCCGTGCCCGGCTCCTCGGCGGGCTCGAGTCCCTGCCAGCGCGCGCCGACCCGATTGCGCATTCCGAGCCGGTCGAGGATTTTTCCGACGACGTGCAGCACGAGGTCGTCGATGGTCTTCGGCCGGTGGTAGAAGCCCGGGCTGGCCGGCAGGATCACGGCCCCCATCCGCGCCAGGCGCAGCATGTTCTCGAGGTGGATCTCGCTCAGCGGCGCCTCGCGCACGACAAGCAGCAACGGCCGGCCTTCCTTGAGCGCAACATCGGCGGCGCGCTCGACGAGGTTCGAGCTGAAGCCCACGCTGACGCGCGCCAAGGTGCCCATGCTGCACGGACACAGGATCACTCCGCCGGTCAACGAAGTGCCCGATGAGGGTGGCGCCTCGATCGCGCTCGCGTCGAAGGCGCGCACTTGTGCCGCGATGTCCTGGCCCAACCAGGCCGCCAGATTCTGTGCCAGCATTTCGCCGTGCACCCCGGCTTCGACACCGAGTTCATGGCGCAAGACCTTGCAACCCGCGTCGGTGATCGAGACGTCGACGGCCGCTCCTGCGCGGACCAGCGCCGGGATCAGCGCGGCCGCGTAGGCGTGACCGCTCGCACCGGTGATGCCGACGAAATAACGCTTCATGCCAATACGTCCGGGTCGATGCCGACCAACAGGGCCAGGTTGAACAGTCCGTGGGCCCACGCTGCGACGCCTGGGCCTCGCCAACGATAGACCAAACCCAGCAAGAGTCCCGCGCAGGACAGCCAGAGGAACTGCGCGCCGGAGTATTCAGCTCCGCCCTCGAAGAGCCAGTGCGTGAAGCGCGCGAAGTGGAACCCCGCGAAGAAAATCGCAGAACCCACCAGCGCGGCTGCATCGGCAAGCCAGGAACCGAGCTTCTCGCCGGCAGAGAGAGCGCGCGCCACGCGCACGAAAGTCCAATAGAGAAGTCCGTACAGACCGATGCGAAAGACCAGTTCTTCGTAGACCGCGCCGCCGAACACGAATCCGGCGACAGCCAGCCCCTGGGGTTCGCGCGAGCTGTCCCAGGCGACGTCGAGCCGATCCGTCCAGCGCGAGGCCAGAGCGGTCAGTCCGACCAGAGCCGGACCGAGCGTCAGCGCGACCACCAGACCCTCGAGCCAGATCCGCGCCACGAATTCGCGCACGCGAATCGCGTGCTGCCTGCACTGGTACAGCGCGAGCACCGCGAAGGCAGCCAGTAGCCCGACTCGAATTCCATCTGCCCAACGGCCGAACGGAGCGAGCCACAATCCCAGCACCACTTCCGCGGCGTTGTGCCGTGCTCCGCCGAGCCCGCGCTGGCCGAGTTCGTAGCAGCAAAACATCGGCAGCATGGCGAGATAGGCCGGCGAGAGCGCGTGCCGGCGCAGGTCAGGGCTCTTCGCCAAAGCAGAATGCTTCTGCGCCCCCATTTACCTAGAGGGTGGGACTTTGCCCCAGTGCAAGCAAGCGATCCCGTGCGTCATCGTGCGAAAGCCGCATTCCACCAGCCCCACGGACTCGAGCTCGCGCTGGAATTGCTCAGGCGCAGGCCAGGCGAGCACGGTCCGAGGCAGATACATGTACGCATCTGCGTCGCGCGAGACCAGCCGGCCTAGCGCCGGAAGAACACGCGTGAAATAGAAACGATAGGCGCGGCCGAGCAGCGGCCCGCGCGGCGTGGAAAATTCCAGCACCAGCACCTTTCCGCCAGGTTTGGTGACGCGCACCAACTCTGCCAGGCCGGCTCGCGCATTCGAGAGGTTGCGAACGCCGAAGGCCACGCTGGCGATATCCGCGCAAGCTGAACGCAGTGGCAGCGCCAGGGCATCGCCGTGGGCGAACACAGTCCGCTCCCGGGATCGATCGAGCTTCACGGCTGCGCGACACAACATCTGCGGCGTGAAGTCCACGCCGATCACGCTCGCTCCGCGGCGCGCGAAGGCAGCGGAAAGGTCGCCCGTACCGCAGCAGGCATCGACGACCACTCGTCCGCTCACGTCGCCTGCCGCGTCCACGGTCCGCTTGCGCCAGGATCGATCGATACCCAGCGAAAGCACATGGTTCAGCAGGTCGTAGCGAGCGCTGATGCGGCCGAACATCGCGCGGACTTGGGACGGGTCGGGCATCGTGGGCGGGAGAGAATAGCAGCCTCGTCCAGGCCGCGATCCTGCGTTTGAAAATGAAGCGGCGCCCGCGAGTCGATCCTCGCGAGCGCCGCCGTTCAGGCTCTTGGAATGCGCGACTTACTGACGCCAGTAGTCGCACAGTCCTGTGATACCGGCGACAGGAATCGACTGGATTCCCGGCAGAAACACGTTCGTGTCGAAGCGCCTGTAACCAGGCGAACTCACGTCGATGACGTCGACCACTCCAGGCCCTTCGGTCGAGGTGGGCACAGCCAGGAACATGAAGTTCGGAGACTTCGCACCGACGATCACGCCTCCGCCGCCCGCGCGCACGGTCGACTTGCCGTTGGAGTTGATCGGCGTGCCCGCACTCTGCACCGGGGCCACGTTGGGCGCACCACCCAGGTTGAGCAGGTCGTCCATGGCCATGTCCATCGGGACACCGGTCAATTCATCCGGTCCGATCGAAATATTCACCTTGAAGCTCATGTCGCGAAAGTTCGGTGACGCGAACAGCAAGGAGAGCGGCAAAGCTCCCGGGATGGCCGAATCGATCACCATGTTCGTGACCGCACCGCCGGCGATGCCGGACGGCGTCCCGTCCAGATTCAGCTTGTTCTCGTGGAGAATCCAGATGCTGCCCTCGAGACGGTTGAAGTCCATCAGGATGCGCTTGGGATTTTCAAAGGTGAACGGAGGCACACCGATGATGTCGTCGTAGCCCCAGCCGTTGACTCCGTTCGGGCCCGATTCGAAGATCGCCAGGTCGCCACCGCGGTTCAGGAT
>JANMRV010000753.1:0-14715 GCA_031388685.1 Planctomycetota bacterium | reverse complement strand
GCTCCGTGCGCTCGATCTCGAATCCGCTGCCGAAGGTCATCAGGACGAGTTCGAAGCCAACTTCGGCGGCCTGATCGATGGCAAGCCGAACCGCCGCGGGCTCGGCGGAGCGCACGTGGAAGATCAGCGGATTCTCCAGCGACCACGGCGCGATCGTGCGGTACATGCGCCGCAGCGAAAGCCCGCGGCGTTCGCGATCGCTCGAATCGAAGAGCAGTTCGAACACGCGATAGGACTCGAAGGAGCCGCCCGCCGCGATCGTCACGCCCGGGCCGAGCTTGGGCGAGCACTCGAGCAGGCAGGGAGTCTGCCGCTCGTAATTCACTTGCGTCGCGTAGAAGGGATCGATCGCCCAGCGCGCGCCAGGAGAATCGAGCGCGGAGTCCATGCCTCCGCCCATCGCGTAATCGGTCTCGACGTGCATCGAACGCTGGAACACCGCGAAGTCGGTCTGCTTGCCGCCGACCATCGAGGCCGGTTCGACCGCGGCCAAAATCTCGGCATTGAAGCGATCGAGCACGACCGCGCTGGCGCCATGGTTCTGCACTTCGATCCACTTCGAAAACAGCGGCAGACCGTCGTAGATCTCGTAGTGCACGAGCACGGATACACCCGCGGGCCCATCCTTGGGCGGCACGAAGCTGAGCGTCAAGGCGCGGCCCTTGGGCGGCCACGCGGGAGCCGTCGAGAGCCAGTCCAGGCGCTTCTTCCAGGGAAAACGCGCGACGATGTCGCCCGTGCTGAAGCCCGAGAAAGCGAACGCGGCCGGATCCGCCGTCATCGCGTCGAGCCATTCCGGCAATAGATAATTGTGGATCGGCTGACCGACGAGCCCGCCGACATCGAAGGCGCGGCCGTCGATCGTCACGCTGGCTTCGGGGCGGACGCTGCGCAGTTCCGCCTGACCCGTAGTCAAATTGTCGAGTCCGATCGTGGCCGCGTTCGGCGCGACTCGCAGCGTGCGCGTGACCAGGCCATTGGTCAGCGCGATCGTCTTCGCGTCGGCGGAAGTCGTGATCGTGGCGGCGAACGTTTTCGGCTCGACCAGCCAGTCGCCTGTGCCGACCGTGGGGAGCAAGCCTGCGAAAAGGGCAACGGCAACGCGGGGAGCTGTCTGCATGGTCGCACCACCATGCCAATCGAGCTTGCGTGTGACAAAGCGCGCGGGCTCGGCGGGGGCTCTGGCCGGGCAGATGTCCCGGACTTTCCCCACCCGTCGTACGATGGGGACGACATCGCCTCCAGGAGGTACCGCCATGCGTCTGATCTGCCGCGTCGTTCTTGCCCTTGCGTGCACGTGCCCGCTGGCCTCGTCGCAGAGCTTCAACGTCGACATCGGTCCCAACCAGGTCTTCGGCACGCCTTCGTCGAACTACGGCGCAGGGGCGGCCCAACCGGGTTTTTGGAATGTCTGGTCGGGCGCTCAGCCCACGGCATTGGTCTCGATCGGCGGCGCAGCGACGGCTGCGAGCACGCGCTATCTGCAGCTCGGAACCTTCAGCGATTTCGAAAGCAACATTCCCGGTTCGACATCGGGCGACGAGCGGCTGATGGACGATAGCCGCGTCTCCAACACGACGTTCGGGGCCATCGAGGACGTCGAGATTTCCGGCCTGTGGAACGGGGACTACGAGGTCTTCACTTACTCGTTCGGATCGATGCCGTTCCAAACGACGGTCAGGGTCTTTGGCTCACCAGATCCGTTGGTCGTGCTCGGCAACGCGAGCGGCGTGTTTCCTGGAGCTCAGCTGCAGAACGTAACCTTCGCGAAACATCGCGCGAGCGTGACGAACGGGGTGATCACGATCGAGATCGACACTGCCAATAATTTTTTCTCGACGATCTCCGGCTTTCAGCTGCGTTGGATTCCGATGCCTCCGATCGCGTACTGTACGGCGAAGATCAATTCACTCGGTTGTTTGCCGCTAGTCGCGAGCAGCGGCGCGCCGAGTGTCAGCGCGGGAAGCGGTTTCGATGTCTCGTGCTCGAACGTGCGCAACGCGAAGGTCGGATTGCTGCTGCACGGTGTGAACGGCCGCATGGCGCAGCCGTTTCAGGGCGGCGTGCTGTGTGTCGCAGCGCCGATTCGTCGCACGCCCAGCGTGAATTCCGGCGGCTCGCCTGCGCCTGCGGCGGACTGCAGCGGGGTTTGGCAGATCGATTTCAATGCGTTCGTGGCTGGGGCGTTGGGCGGGACGCCGTCGCCGGGATTGTTGGTTCCCGGGACGGTCGTCGTTGGGCAGTGGTGGGGGAGAGATCCAGGATTCGCGGCGCCGAACAATACGGCGCTTTCGGATGGGATTGAGTTCGTGCAGGGGTTCTAGAGAGTTGCTGCCCGGCCTTGCAGGCCCAGCTCGGCGACGTGGGGGCGCAAGGACTCGATCACGAAGGCGATGTGCGCGGAGAGTTCGACGCCGAGCAGGTCGACGCCGGCTTGGACTTCGCCGCGCTCGACCTTGGCCGCAAAGCCCTTGTCCTTGAGCTTTTTCAGGACGCTCTTGGGCTCGAGGGTCATGATGCCGCCCTCGCGCACATGGCAGCAGGCGCCGACGAAACCGGTCAATTCGTCGCAGGCGAGCAGCGCCTTGTCGAGCATGCTTTCATAAGGCACGCCCCACTTCGTGTAGTGCGCCGAGACCGCGTGCGCGATCTGTGCTTCGTGTTGTTCGACAAGCCAGGCGACGATGCGCCCAGGATGATCTTCCGGCCAGCTCTCGTAGTCGGCGTCGTGCAGCATTCCGGCGAGGCCAAAGCTCTCGACGTCCTGCGCTCCGCGGCCGTAGCGCAATGCCGCGGCGCGCATGACTTCCTCGACGGCGCGCGCGTGTTTGCGCAATGCGTCGCTCTTCGTCCACGCGCACAGTTGCGCCCAGCCGGCGTCGCGCTGCAACGTCACAGGCTTGCGGCGGCGATGGCTTTCGGCCACCACCAGCCGAAGGCGCCCGCGGTCAAGGCTGCGTAGATGAGCCCGTCGAACATCGCGCGGAGCGTTGCACCCCAGGGCTTTCCGGCCCAGATCGAGTCCGCAGGGCCTTGCCAGGCGTAGGCCAACCACGCTGAGGTTCCGACCACGCGGAAGACCTCGAGGTAGTTCGCGCCCGCAGGCAGCACCGCGCGACCCATGTAGGCCGCCACGAACGAGACCACGATCGTGTACGCGAACCACTTGCCGAGGAACGAACCCATTTGGATCTTTCCGTTCGGCCGCACGAAGACGAGAGCGTTCGGACCCTGCTCGCACTTCTTCATGATCTCCTCGGTCATCTTGCCATCGTGGCAATGCGGCATCATGTACATGCCGGGCGTTGGCGCGCCCTTGCTGAGCACGGCGCGCAGTTCCTCCTCGTTGCTGAACTTGTGGTACTGGCCGTTGTGCAGCTTGAGCACCGCGTGGATCAGCGAGCTGGCGATGAACACGAGCACAGCAGCGAGCAGGATCGGAACAAGCAGATCTGACCAGGCAACCATGGATACCTCCGGGAAAGGGACTGCGCGCAGGCTCGCGGTCCGCCTCCCCCCAAGTCAAGCGGCTGGGACCTCGAATCGGCCAGTACGCTGCCAGGCAGGTTTTTTGCCGATTCGAGCGCCGCTGCTGCGGAGCGCGAATCGGCGAAAAACGTGCCTGCTACCGGGTGCGCCGATTCGACCTTGGGCTGGGGAAGATCCGGGAACGGCTGGCGTCAGACGGATACACGAGCGCGAGCTTGTCCTTCGGTTGCTCTGGCCCCATCCTGATTCGCCTGCATGAGTCTCTATCTGGTCACTGGCGGCGCCGGCTTCATCGGTTCTCACCTTGCGGCGGCCTTGGTCGCGCGCGGCGATCGCGTACGGGTGCTCGACAACCTGGCCACGGGCAAGCTCGAGAACCTGAGCGAACTGAACCCCGCGAGCGTCGAGTTCCAGCAGGGCGACATCACCGTTCCGGCGAGCGTGCGCCAGGCCTGTCGCGGCGTGAGCGCGATCTTCCACGAGGCCGCGCAGGTCTCCGTGCCGCAGAGCGTCAAGGACCCGTTCAAGAGCTACGAGATCAACGTCACGGGCACGCTGCGCATGCTCGAGGGCGCGCGCGAAGCGGGCGTGAAGCGTTTCGTTTTCGCCGCCTCGTCCGCGGCTTATGGCAATTCGACCGAGCTGCCCAAGGTCGAGACGATGCTGCCGACGCCGCTTTCGCCGTATGCCTCTGGAAAAGTCGCCTGCGAGCACCTGCTGCAAGTCTGGGGCAACTGCCACGGCATGCGCACCGTGGCGCTGCGCTACTTCAATATCTTCGGGCCGCGCCAGGCCGACGATTCGCCCTACACCGGCGTGATCGCGATCTTTGCGAAGGCCTTGCTCGAGGGCCGGCAGGCGACGATCTACGGCGACGGCGAGCAGACTCGCGATTTCACGTACATCGACAACGTGGTTGCGGCGAACTTGGCGGCGATCGACCGCGAGCTTGCGCCGGGTTCGCTCATCAACGTCGGCACGGGCCAGAGCATCTCGGTCAACAAGCTTTATCGCGCGATGTGCGAGCAGCTCGGCGTGCCTTGCGCGCCGCGCTACGAAGATCCACGCGCCGCGGACGTGCTCTATTCGGTTGCGTCGATCGATCGCGCGAAGCAGTTGCTCGGTTACGAGCCGAAGATCGATTGGAAAACGGGTCTGGCCCGGACAGTCGACTGGTACAAGGCGCGCTTCGCCGGCTCACGCGGCTGAGCGCTTGAACTAGCGGCGCAGCAGGTGCGCCATGGCGCACGCAAGCAACGCTCTCGATCCGCTCGTGCTCCAAAGACGGCGTGCTTCACGGATGCTGTGGTCGGCCGCGCACGCCGCGTCTCTCACTGCTTGCGACCGGCCCCGAACAGCGCCGCCAGATACGGGTCGGAGGCGCGCGGGAGCACGCGGTACAACGGCTGGGTCTTGGTTTCCCGGCCGTGGCTGGTATTGAGGCGAATCCCACCGGCCCGCGGTGTTGGCAGGGGGGCGCTGGCAGGAACGCAACACCGGCGCGGCTCTGGCGCCGGGGATACGCTGGGCTAGACTGTCAGGCTCGCCATCCGGCAACGAACTGCGAAATCACCTCCTCGCCAGAGGTGCCCTCACCGCTTCCTTCGACCCCACCCCTCATGACGACCTCCTCGACCCAACCCGCCGCGAATTACGCCGCGGACCTGCGACGAATCCTCGGGCTCAGCTCCGTCACGCTCAAGTACAACCTGTCCAAGCAAGAACTGTTCGAGGAGGCGATCAAGAACGACCGCGGCCGCGTCACCAAGGACGGGCCTTCGAACGCGCAAAAGGCCTTCCCGACCAAGCTCGGAGTCAAGGGGCCGCTGGTCTACTACACGGATCCGGACTGCACCGGCCGGCGAGTCAAGGATACCTACGCGGTCGGTTGGCCCGAGGTCGAGAACGTCATCTGGTGGAAGGACGACCTCAACAAGTACGACCCGGTGAAATACGAGGCGCTGCTCAAGCGCGTCGTTGCGCACCTGAACGAAAAGAAGGCCACGCTCTACGTCAAGGACGTCTTCGTCGGCTCGGACCCGGCCTTCTCGATTCCGTATCGCTTCGTCGGCGAGTACGCGACGCACGCGATGTTCGCGCACAACATGTTCCCCAAGAACCTGAAGGGCGTGAAGGATGTCGAGGGCCGGCGCTGGACGATGCTCAACGCTCCGTCCTTCGTCTGTGATCCGGCGCGCGACGGTTCGCGCTCGGAAGCCGCGATCATCATCGACGTGCGCAACAAGATCTGCCTCGTCGCCGGCCGCGCGGACTACAACGGCGTGGTCAAGAAGACCATTTTCACCGTCGGCAATTTGCTGATGCCCTCGGAGGGTTTGCTCTCGATGCACTGTTCGGCCAACGTCGGCCCGCGCGGCGACGGAGCGATCCTTTTCGGCCTTTCGGGCACAGGCAAGACCACGCTGTCGGCCGATCCCGATCGCCGTCTGATCGGCGACGACGAAACGATCTGGAGCGACAACGGCCTGTGCAACCTGGAAGACGGTTGTTACGCGAAGCTGATCGACCTCAACAAACAGGCCGAGCCGGTGATCGCCGCCGCGCTGTCGAAGCCGGGCACGATCATCGAGAACGTTCCGCCGCTCAAGGGCAAGAAGATGTCGGAGTGCCACCCCGACGAACTCGACCTGACCGACAAGTCGATCACCGAGAACACGCGGTTCTCCTATCCGCTCGACGCGAATCCGAACGTGATGCCGAACGCGCAGGGCCCGCATCCTGAGACGATCGTGTTGCTCACGGCCGATGCGTTCGGTGTGCTGCCGCCGGTGTCGATCCTCGATTCGAAGCAGGTCATGTACCACTTCGTCTCGGGTTTCACCGCCAAGCTCGCGGGCACGGAAGTCGGCGTCACCGAACCGAAGGCGGCTTTCTCGGCCTGCTTCGGAGCGCCGTTCATGGCCCACAAGCCCAGCGTGTACGCGAAGCTCCTGCAGAAGAAGATGGAGCAGAACAAGGCGCGCTGCATCCTGCTCAACACCGGCTGGTCGGGCGGCGCCTATGGCAAGGGCAAGCGCATCTCGATCGGGCACACACGTGCGTTGCTCAACGCGGCGCTGAGCGGCGCGCTCGACAATGTCGCGACGGAGCAGCATCCCGTGCTGAACCTGAAGATGCCGACGAGTTGCCCGGGAGTGCCCGCGGAGATCCTCAATCCGCGCAACACCTGGAGCGACAAGGCGGCCTACGACGCGGCCGCGACGAAGCTGCGCGATCTTTTCCGAAAGAACTACGCGGACAAGGGTTTCGCGGCGCTCAACATCGAACAGGTCCTGTAGAGAATCGATGGCCGACCAGAAACTTCAACACCACATGGCCGGACTGAAGCTGTTCGGCCACGGCAAGTTCGAGGAGGCGTTGCTCGAGTACGCGAAAGCGCTCGAGCAGTCGCCGGATTCTCCCGAGGTGTTGAACGCCGTGGCGATTTCGCAATCGAAGCTCGGCCGCCATGACGAAGCGATCGAGACCATTCAGCGCGTGATCGCGATCACGCCCGAGGATCCGTTCGCGTACACGAGCCTTTCGATCTTCCTGCAGCGCCAGGGCAAGATCCCCGAGGCCGAGTCGGCGGGGGCCAAGGCGCGCATGCTCAACTGGAAGCAGGAACTGAAGAAGAACCCGAACGCGCCGCCGCCGGACAACGACGGGAAGATGCGCGTGATTCAGTAGTCTCGCTGGCTCCACATCGACTCCGCCGCTTTTGCGCGTTGACCCGCTGCACGCTCGATCCCTCGAATATCGAATCGTGCTTGCGGCGAAGGGAACCGGCACGGGGCCTACCGGCATCAGGATGGGAATGCGCTTTCGTCGAGGCTTGCTCGGCCACTTCAGCAGCGTCGCAGGCGCACCGCAGCAGTCGCCCCTGCAACGACCGCGCTAGGAAGTCCCACCACGGCAGAGGACTCGCAGTTCGTCCATCCAGCGCACACTGTTACAATTAGATTGATTTTTGGGGCCCAATAGTCGATTTAATCAGACATGGCCAAGCAAACCCCACCGACCTTCCCGGCTGGGAGGCGCCAGCTCGAGGCCCTGGGCGGACGCCTGCGCGCCGCGCGACTGCGCAGGCACCTGACCCAGGCCGTCGTCGCGGTGCGTGTCGGCATCTCCAAGCAGACCCTGGCCAAGCTCGAAGCCGGCAACCCGTCCACAAGCCTGGCCACGATGCTGCGCGTGTTGCAGGTGCTCGGCCTTGGGCAGGACATCGATCGGCTGGCGACGGAAGACGAGTTGGGCCGCAGGCTCCAGGACATCGAGCAACGCGCTCCGCCGCGAGGACGGTCCGCCCGGTGAGCGACGCGCTCCAAGTGTGGATCGACGACGCCGAGTTCGGCGCGCAGGTCGTGCTCGTCGGCTCCCTCGCGCACGCGCGGTCGCGCGGGAACGAAACCGTGCGCTTTCGTTATGCGGACGAATGGCTGTCGAGAGGGCGGCACGCGTTCGCCATCGACCCGGAACTGCCGCTGACGCCCGGCGACTTTTTCCCGAGCCGCACAGCGGCGCTGCACCGTGTGTTCCGCGACTGCGCACCGGATCGCTGGGGCCGCGTGCTCATGGAGCGCCGCGAGGCCGAGCAGGCGCGGCTCGCCGCCGAACGACCTCGCCGCTTGAGCGACTGGGATTTCCTCGCAGGAGTGAGCGACACCGCGCGGATGGGCGCGTTGCGCCTGCGCGACCCGCAGACGTCGCGATGGGTGGACGACCGCGTTCCCGGGGTGCCGCCGGCGGCGCGCCTGCGCGAACTCGAAGCGGCCGCGCGTTCGATCGACGACCAAGGCGCCCATGCGCAATCCGAGTACGCCGATTGGCTGCGCCTGCTCGTCGTGCCTGGCAGCAGCCTGGGCGGCGCGCGACCGAAGGCTTCGTTCACCGCCGAGGACGGCGCGCTCTGGCTGGCGAAGTTCCCAGCGAACGATGATCGGCACGACGTCGGAGCCTTGGAGTTCGTGGCGCATCGGCTGGCGAAGGCGGCTGGCCTTTTGGTGCCTGATGCCCGACTGGAGCTGCTCGGCAGCCGGCACCACACGTTCTGCGCGAAGCGCTTCGACCGATCGAACTCGCGCCGGCGCGTCTACGCCTCCGCGATGACCCTCGCGCTGCGCGACGTTGGCGAGTCCGCCAGTTACCTGGTGATCGCCGTGGCGCTGCAGCGCGAGGGCGATTCTCGCGCCCTGGAGGCCGACCTGCGCCAGCTCTACCTGCGCATCGCGTTCTCGATCCTGATCGGCAATCGGGACGACCACTTGCGTAACCACGGATTCCTGCGCGCAGCGACGGGTTGGCGCCTGTCACCTGCGTTCGACATCAATCCGAGCCCTGACAAGCGCGAGCACGCACTCGCCATCGACGAGAGCGATGCTCGCCCGGACCTGGGCACGTTGCGCTCGACCGCGCGCTTCTACCGCCTCGACCAGGCCGCGGCTGCCCGCGTCGAGACGCGCGCGCGGCGTGCGGTGAAGGATTGGCGTCGCGTCGCACACGAGCTGGGCCTTGGGGCGAACGATCTCGAGGTCCTGCAGCAGGCGATCGATCCCTCGCTGCACTGAAAGCAGACTGAGCCGGCGGGAGAATTCGCAACATTTTGGCGTGAAGACGGCGAGTCGAAGTTGGCTCGGTCACCCTTTTAGCCTCAGCGACTTGCCGCAACCTCGTCGGCGAATTTCCGGGAAAAACGCCGACGATGTTTACACATTTCCGATTGGGTGTCGTCTCAAAGAGACCCCCGCGATCTTCCTGCTTCCAAGTCGCGGCTGGCCACACGATGAACTCAGCGGCAGCTGAATCAAGACATGCCCGCTCAGCGGCCGAGCTCGCTGTAGTAGTCGACGACGCGCTCGTGCGCGCCGGTGAATGTGTAGGCATCGGCCTTGCGCGTCTCGATCACCCCGACGATCACGCGCGCGACGTCTTCGGCGCTCTGCGCGTTCGGCATCGTGCGCGAGTCGGGGCCGCCGTGCAGCGCGCTCGATCCGAAGCCGGTCGCGACGACGCCCGGCGAGACCAGCGAGAACTGGATCCCGTGATATTTCTCCTGGACCTCCATGCGGAAGTTCGCGGTCAGCGCGTTGAGGAAGTGCTTCGAACCGCTGTAGGCCGCGCGAAAGTGCACGAAGGGAATGCGGCCGAGCATCGACGAGACGTTGATGACTTGGCCCGTGCCGCGTTGCTGGAAATGCGGCAGCACTTCCTGCATGCCGTAGAGCGCTGCCTTGACGTTGAAGCGCACCATCTCGTCGATGTCTTCGTCGGTCAGGGCCGAAGGCACGCGCGAAATTCCGCGGCCGACGTTGTTGATCCAGACGTCGATCCGGCCGTGATGGGCGATCGTCTGCGTCACTGCGCGGCGGATGTCGGCGCGACTCGTCGCATCGGCGACGATCCTGATGGCGAGCGGGCCGCATTGAGCGGCGACGAGAGAAAGTTCCTTTTCACGCCTGGCGACGAGCGCGAGTTTGGCGCCGCGTCCCGAAAGTTCCCGCGCCAGCGCGGCACCGATGCCCTCGCTCGCGCCTGTGATCACGACGACGATGTCCTTCATCGAAGCAGTGTAAGAATTTGCGGGACTAGCGGGCGTTCCGGTGCGGATCGGAAGTCGTAGCCCCTCGCAGCCGCCAATCGCATCCAATCAGCCTACGCGGCTCCAGAACTCAGCGAGGTTGGATCTCAACGTGCACAGGAACTTTCCATTCGTTGCCATCGTTGTAGTCAGGACTTGCGAACTCGATCTGCAACTCCAATGCCTTGAGTTCTGTTGGCGGCAGCGTGCCCTGGTTCAGCAGAGTCTTCTCTGTCTCTACGAGTTGCGTAGGGACCAGCTGATTCCCGCCAGGCATTTGCATTTCGCTCAGGACGCGAACATTGACATGCTCGAACCAACGTTGGTCTCCCCAGTCAGGAAGGCCGATCCAGACGGTGATCAGGATTTCACCGGACTCGCGATCTCGCACGGCATGCACTTCGACATCCCAGGGACGTGGCGACAGCCCACATCCAGCCAGCAAGACGCTGAGCACCGAGCATTGCAACACAGGCCAAATCTTCGTGAGTCTGGCCACAGCCGCGATCATACGCTCGATCTTTGACTTGGTCCCCGAGATGCTCATTAGCTCGCCCGTACGAGTGCTGCGCGCTTTCCGCGCCAATTTTCGACTCCGCACGCGAGTCCCAGCACGACCAAGGGCAGCATCTCGCCGTAGATGCGCAGCTCGTCAAACTGGGCGAGCGCGAAGCTGACGGCGAAGAAAAGCGGCACGACGCAGAGCGCGCGGCGCGCGAAGCGATCCTTGGTGTGACGCGCGAAGACGAGCAGCGGCAACCACAGGAATCCAAAGACCAGGACCAATGTCCCCCAACTCGCCGGCATTCTCACCAGCGTCCAATTGTCCTTGAGCGCGTCGGCGTAGTACTCGCCGACTCCAGGATTGCGCGAGAATGTGAAGTTGAGCAACAGCTTGATCCCGATCCAGATCGCGCACTGCGCCGCAAGATGCTGTGCGAGTTCGAACCAGCGCATTTTTCCGAACTGCGTCAGCGCGAAGACCACGATCAAGAACGAAGTTGTTTCGCGGTTCAGCGTCGCGAACGGAAAGACCCAGTAGTACCAAGCCCAACGTTGCTCGCGGATCCACAACACGCCAAGCGTCGTGAAGAGCACCGCCGGCAGATCCCACGGATACCAGTAGGGCCACGCGCGCGGCAGCACGTAGTGGAACGGCAACGCGTACATTCCGGCTGCGGCCCACAAGGTCGGCGGCCAGCGACCAGCGATGAATTTTGCAAGCAGCGCGCGCAGCGCGTAGAAAATCCCGACCACGCAGATCACCTCGATGACCAACGCGCATTCGAGTTGTGTGAAGCCGAACTTCGCGTTGAGCCCAGTGGATTCGATCGCTCGCACGATCGTCGGGACCAGCACGCGATTTTGGTAGGGCGTCTCGCCCGTGAAGGCGCAGAGCCGATCGAGGCCCGCCTCCGGATGGACCCGATTGAGCGTCTGATGGAAGTGCGCGAACAGCCCGGCGAAGGCCGCGATGGCGACGAACAGGGCCGCTTCGACGGCCAGCGGTCGTCGCGCGCTCGGCTGTGTGGGATCCATCGCGCGCGAAGATAACCGCGCCGAGGAGCTTCTCTCAGCCCGCCGTCGGCCCGTGCCGCGGAGGACGACGCTAGGATGCACGCGTGGGCCCCCAACGGAACGTCCTGATTGCAGTCGCCATCGTCTTGCTCGTCGCCATCGGCCTGACCGTCTGGGAGGCCGATTCCATCGAATTCCTGGAGCCGCCGCCGGCGCGGCCCGAACCTGCGGCCGGCAATCTCGTGACTGCGCCGAAGAGTCCGGCGAATCCGTCGCCCGCGGGCCGTGAATCGGTTCCATCGATCGGCCGCGCCAGTGATGACGCAGAGGCCGCGATCGCCTCCGGCCGGGTGCGCGGTCAGGTCGACGTCGCTCCCGGCGCAACGTTCCCGGCGCGCTTCGAACTCGTCGTCGCGAGCGAATCGGTTCCTGAACGAATCTTTTCGTTCAGTGCGGCCGATCGCCTCGTGACCCTCGACCTTCCGCCGGGACGGTCCCAGCTCTCGGCGCGCGCCGATGGCCTGGCCTCGAAGCCGCTGACCGTGGTGCGCGAACCGGGTACCCAGGTCCCTCCCTTCCGACTGGTGCTCGAAGCCGGCGGCCGAGTGGGCGGGCAGGTGCTCGATTCGCGCGGCGCCCCGCTCGCGGAGCTTCCTGTTTCATTGATGACCAACAACGACCCCGGTCTGCGGACCGTCGCGACGGACGCCGAGGGCCGCTACAGCTTCAACGATGTGCCCGTCGGCGCCTATCGCGTGATTTTCGGCGTCCCAGCTGGCCCAATCGCCCCAGTGGTTGCCGTCGAGGTCTCAAGGAGCGAGGTTCGCGACGTTCCGCCCCAGACCATGCCCGACCTCGGCGAGGCGGAGATCCGCGTGCTCGACCGCGCGAGTCAGCCCGTCGAAGGCGCGCGCGTGCGCGGTCCTGGTCAACTCGGTGGCTTTGTCGACGGCGTGAGTGACCGAAATGGCATCGTTCGCGCGCGCTTTCTGCCGGCCGGGAGCTTCTACCTGACCGCCGCGCTCGCGAGCGGTCGGGACGGACAGGCCACGCTCGAGGTCGACGTCGGTCGCATCGGCCGCGCGGAAATTCGGATCCGCGACTGATCTTTTTTTGCGTACGTGGCGGCCGACGATTGCGCCCTCGCGCGCACGCGGAGTAGATTGCACACGCGCCACGTGGAGGGCGCATTCGTCCGGTCCTTTCCTGTTCGCGCAAGCTTTTGCCGACGGAGTCCCGGACAACATTCCATCGTCCCCTGGCCCTGAAACCACCAAGCGCGTGGAGCGGATCGGAGCATGAGCGAGCTCGAACAACCCGCCGTCTTCGACGCCAGGCTTTCAGCGGCCGATCTGCGCGACGCGTGGCGCGTGCTCGACGCCACGGAACGGGCCGAGGGCTTTCGCCTGCTCAATCCTACGGAGGGCGAAGAGTTCTTCATCGAGCTTGCGACGATCGATCAACTCGCTTTGTTCTCGTCGCTGAGCGCGGCGGAGCAACGCTTCTGGTTGCGCGCGCTCGCGCCCGACGACTGCGCCGACCTTTTGCAGGAGGCATCGCCGGAGTGGCGCGCGGAAATGCTCAACATGCTCGACGAGGCTTCGCGGCGCGAGGTGCGCACGCTGCTGGCCTACGCCGAGGACGACGCCGGCGGTCTGATGAGTACGCGCTTCGCGCGCGTGCGGCCGGAGATGACCGTCGACGAAGCGATCCTGTACCTGCGCAAGCAGGCCAACGCGCGGCTCGAGACGATTTACTACGGCTATGTGCTCGACCAGGAGCAGCATTTGCTCGGCGTCGTTTCATTGCGCCAACTTTTCCAGGCCAAGGGCGCCGCGCTGGTCAAGGACGTGATGCACACCGACCTCGTGCAGGTGCACGAGGAAATGGACCAGGAGCACGTCGGTCGCGCGTTCGCGCAGCACGATCTTGTCGCGCTGCCCGTGATCGATGCCTCGGGGCGCATGAAGGGGATCGTCACCGTCGACGACATCGTCGACGTGGTGCAGGAAGAAGCCACCGAGGACATCCAGAAAATCGGGGGTAGCGAAGCGCTCGGCGCGCCGTACTTGGAAGTCAGCGTGCTTCAGATGGTCAAGAAACGCGCGGGTTGGCTCGCGGTTCTCTTCGTCGGCGAGATGGCCACGGCGCCGGTGGTCGAGAGGTACGCGAGTGACATTCAACAAGCCGTGGTCCTGGCGAGCCTGATGCCGCTGATCATTTCGAGCGGCGGCAATGCGGGTTCGCAAGCCTCGACACTCGTGATCCGAGCCATGGCGCTGGGCGAAGCGCGCCTTTCCGATTGGCTGCGCGTGTTGCGGCGCGAGCTGCTCGCGGGAACGCTGCTCGGTCTGATCCTGGGCGTAGTCGGGATGCTGCGAATCATTGTCTGGCAAGGGGTCTCGTCGAAGGGCTACGGCGAGCACTACATGGTTTTGGGCGTCACGGTCGGCTGCAGCGTCGTCGGTGTCGTGCTGTGGGGGACGATCACGGGCGCGATGCTGCCGCTGGTGTTGCGCCGTTTCGGATTCGACCCCGCCAGTGCTTCCGCTCCGCTCGTGGCGACGCTGGTCGACGTCACCGGCTTGCTGATCTACTTCGGCCTGGCGAGCGCGCTGCTCGCGGGGACGATCCTTTAGCCCCAAGCGCCGTGGCCGTACGATCTGGCACTATGCTGGCGACGTGAGGGTCATTCGCAGGCACAAAATGAGGAGACTTCTGTCATGACCGCTTCAACGATTCCGCGCAAGATCCTGGTCGCCGTTTCCGAGGGCGGACTGTCCGATGCCGCAGTCGCCTGCGCGGCGCAGCTCGCCACGAGCGCGGGCGCAGAACTCGACCTGCTGCACGCCTTGCCGGTGCCGACCATGATCGGCATGCGACTCTCGCCGGCCGAGACCAGCGTGCTCGAAAGCGAGCGCAAGCAGTTGTTCGCCAGCGAATGGGGCACGTTGGATGGCAAGGCCGAACACGCGGGGTTCGACGCGCGCGCAATGCTGGCGCGCTTGCGCGTGGTGGCGGGCCAGCCGGCCAAGGTCGTGCTCGAACAAGCGCGCGCGCGCGGCGCGGATCTGATCGTGCTGGGCACCAGCGGCAAATCCAAGGAACTCGATTTCGGCGGCGTGGCGCGC
>JANMRV010000744.1:0-6423 GCA_031388685.1 Planctomycetota bacterium | reverse complement strand
GGCGACCGGCAGCGCGGTCTGCGACCGGTGCCCGGCGGCTCCCTGCGCAGCGGCCCGCCTGAGTTGGACAAGCTGATCCACGAGCGCCTGCGGCTCGCGATCGTCAGTGCATTGGCCGTCAATGAATCGTTGTCGTTCGGTGACTTGAAGGCGCTCGTCAAGACCACCGACGGCAACCTGAGCGTGCACGCGCGCAAACTGGAGGACGCGGGTTACGTCGCTTGCACCAAGGGCTTCGACGGCCGCGTGCCGCGCACGGAATTCAGGATCACGGCGTCCGGCCGCAAGGCGCTCGAGCGCTATCTGGATCACATGGATGCCGTGATCCGCGCCGCGCGCCAGCGCTGACTGCGCGCGTGCGCCGCCAGGCGCCCTGGCCAACGCTTGCGTTCAGCCGACGGCGCGGCGAGTGGCGCGGCCACGTCGAGGTCTACCGCCGTCGGCGCTCTGACCGCATGGGCGGCCACAGTTCAGGACGCTGCCGGGCAGCAGGCGGCTAGTTGCCGACCGCGGCCGCAAATTCCGCAGGCGACATCACGCCGTCGCCATCGAGGTCGAGCGCGGCCAGGACCGCGGCCGCTCGCACCGGCAGTTGCAGGGGCGCCTGCAGGCGTCGCAGGTCTTCGATCGAGACGCCGCCGTCGGAGTCGAGATCCAGGCGGCGGAAGTGGGTGACCGGACCGACGATTTCGGGCGGCATCGGAGCGCTGTGGAATCCACTGGTTCGATCGCGCATTCCGCCGAAGAGTTCCTCGAGAGTCTGGCGGACCCTGGACGCGTTGGGGTCAGCCGCCGCAGGTGAGAGGATCGTCGTCAGCAGGCGCGCGAGCAATTCGATTTCGGCACCGTCAATGCGAGTCGAGCCGTCCCGGTCGAGTTTCTCGAGAGCAATTTCCGCCGGCAACTCGCTGCGCCCGTAATCGTCGAGAAGCAGTTTCAGCTCGTCCGCAGACAGGCCCCCGTCGCCGTTCTTGTCGTAGGCGTTGCGCAACTGCTCGGCGTTGCGGGTCGGCGCGCGCGCGGGCTTGGGCGCACTCACGGGAGGCTTGAAAGCTCCCACGCGCGACACGGAGAGCTTGTATCGAGCGCTGAACTCGTCGCGGCTGATTCGGCCATCGAGGTCGATGTCGTACGAGCGAAACGTCGACGAGTCCATACCCAACGCCTCGCGCCCTTCGTGCAACGAAATCCAGCCGTTCGCGTTCTGGTCGCAGCGCTTGAAGAACTCCGCTTCCTCCAGCGCCTGGGCCACGTGCCGTTGCTTGGCGTCGAGCATTTCCTGGGACCCATCCGTCCGGGCAGCGGGGTCCTGGGCCGGCGACTTGGCAGGCGGCGGATTCTGGATCGGCGGCGCGGCCGCGAGCAGCGCGAAGAGGGCGGACAGCGTGGCGAATTTCATGTTTGCATTGTGGATTGAAGCGTCCGGCGAGCTGCCTGGCTACTGCGCGCGCCGCTTGTTCTCGCCACGGCCCTTTCGGCTACGCCCTTTGGACGACTGCGCGCGTTTTCCGGCAGCGCGTCGCAATCGGCCGCGCACGAATCCAGGCGTCACCGAGCCGGAAAACCGGTCGGCCCCCGGTCGCTTCCACAAGAGCGCGTGCTGGAAGACTTCGTCGACGTGCTCGACGAGGTGGATCGTAAGCCCGCCACGCACCTCGGCAGGAAGGCGCAGGAATTCTTCGCCGTTGCGCGCCGGCACCACCACCTCGCGCATGCCTGCGCGGGCGGCGGCCAAGAGCTTGTCGCGCAGGCCGCCGACCGGCAGCACTTCGCCGTGCAGGGTCATCTCGCCGGTCATCGCGACGTCGTGCCGTACGGGGACGCGCGCCAGAAGGCTGATCAGCGAAGTCGCGATCGCGATGCCCGCCGAGGGGCCGTCCTTGGGCGTGGCCGCGCCAGGGAAGTGCAGGTGCAGATCGAGAGTGTCCAGCGTCTGCGGATCGACGTTCAGGTCCTCGAGTCGCGTGCGCACATAGCTCATCGCGGTCTGAACGGATTCGCGCATCACCTCGCCGATCGATCCAGTCAGGATCGTGCGGCCCGCGCCGGGCATCGCCAGCGCTTCGATCGGCAAGGGCGAGCCGCCGGAAACGGTCCAGGCGAGGCCCGTGGCGACGCCGATCCGCGGTCGGCGCGTGTGCAGCGCTTCGTCGGCCGCAGCGGGCCCGAGCAAGCCGAGCAGGTCGCCCTTGCGCACCGTCAGCGGCTGTTCGCCGCGCACCACGCGCACGGCCGCCTTGCGCGCGAGACTGTCGAGCACCCGCTGCAACTGGCGCACACCGGCTTCTTCGGTGTAGCGCTGGATGATGTCGCGCAAGGCCGCCGGCGACAGTTGCAGTTGCGACGGCAGCAGGCCCGCGCCTCGCCGCGCGCGCGGAATCAGGTGACCGCGCGCGATATCGAGCTTCTCGTTCTCGGTGAAACCTTCGAAGCGGATCACCTCGAGCCGGTCGACGAGCGCCTCGGGCATGCCCTCGAGATCGTTGGCGGTGGCCAGGAAAACGCAGTGCGAAAGGTCGTAGGGAACTCCCAGGTAATGGTCGAGGAACTCGCGGTTCTGCTCGGGATCGAGGATCTCGAGCAGCACACCGGCGGCGGAGCGGTTTTCCCCGAAGCTGGCCTTGTCGATCTCGTCGAGCAGCACCACGGGATTCGTCGTGCCGGCGCGGAAAACGCCCTGCAAAATTCGACCCGGGACCGCGCCCGGTTGATTGGGGTGCATGCCGCGCAGCTCGGTCTCGCTGTTCACGCCGCCGACGGGCACGTGCACGAATTGGCGTCCCAAGGCATCGGCTACCGCGCGTGCCATGCTGGTTTTGCCTGTGCCGGGGGGGCCCAGGAAACACAGCACGGTGCCGCGCGCCTCGCCTTCGAGGTGGCGGACCGCCAGATACTCGACCACGCGGTTCTTGACCTCTGCCAGACGCGCGTGACTCTTCGCGAGCGCAGCGGACAGTCGGCCGAGGGCGGCGCGGTCGCGCTCGTGCTCGGGACCCTGGAGCGACCAAGGAAGCTCGAGCAGCCACTCGATCCAATTCCTCAGCAATGCGGCTTCGGTCGAGCCCGGCGCAGAGCGCCGCAGGTGTTCGAGTTCGCGGCGCGCCTTGCGGCGGGCAGCTTCACTGCAAGCGCTCAATTCAACGAGGCTCGCGATCTGTCTGAATTCCTCGCCGGCAGGTTCCAATAGGAACCGGCTCAGCTCGGAGCGCAGGCGGCTTTCGAGTTCAGCCGTACAGGACTTTCCCAGCTGCTCGCGCAACAAGTTCATCCAACGATCGAGTTCGTCTTGTTTGCGTCGTTCGGGGTTCACGTGGGGATGGACTCAAGATCGGGTGCCCGGGTGGCGGGCAGCAGGCGATTCTTTCGGCATTTCGGGGTCTCCAAGCTGCTGGTCGGAGCCGAATTTCGGACCTAAACGATTGCCGGACAAGCACTTGAAGGACGGCTTGCCATCGTCACGGCCTGCCGGGACAAGGACTTAGGGCGACCAAGAAAATCTCTGCCCGGCCCATGCCTGAGACGGCGCACCTGGGGGGGCGCCCACTGCGGTCGGGCCGGCCGGTCCAGAGCCTGGACGGGCCCACGGACAGGGGGGCCGGGCCCGCCTCCCCGGTGCCGTCCCTCAGACATCAGCTAGCCCGGCGAGGAGCTGGACGGCAGGTCACCCGCGGACCCCGGTTGTGGCGCTTCACGAGCGTCCAGCCTCCAGATCTCCGACACCTCTCGTCGCCCCGCGGGGCTGCTGATCGGCTCGCCCCTGCATTCCCGGCGCCGTTGAGCTCGACTCCGCGCGACGCGCCCGGGTTCTGCATGGCGCCGTAGGCACGCTCGATGGAAAGAAAGGGGGCCCCGCTCGGGCATAGGGGACCCCTTTCATTGGCGAGGCTGGCGCTAGCCGGCGCTGTCAGAAGCGCGTCACTGAACCGGCTTCTTCGTGCCGAGCGCCGTCGCGAGCGCAGCGTCCAGTGCTTCGCCACGCAAGTTGGCGCCGATGACCTTGCCGGTGGTGCCGTCGACCAGGAACGTGGCTGGGATGCTGCTGATCACGTAGAGCTGCGCGATCTCTGCCTTCCAGTACTTGCCGTCAGCGACCTGACGCCAGGTCATGCCCGACTTGGCTATGACGTCGGGCATTTTCAGGATCGACTTCTCGTTGTCGAGCGAGATGCCGAGGATCTCGAAGCCGCTCGCGTGGTACTTCTCGTAGGCCTTGACCACGTTGGGCATTTCGCTCATGCACGGGCCGCACCAGGTGGCCCAGAAGTCGACCAGCACGATCTTGCCCTTGAAGTCGGCGGGAAAGTTGACCGGCTTGCCTTCGGTGTCATTGGCCTGGAAGGCGGTGATCAATTTGCCGACGGAGTGATCGGGCGGCGTGGCGATCTCCGCCACGGTCAGCTTGCTCTTGACGATCTTGAACATTGAGCCACTGCGCGCCATGCCGGCGATTTCAAAGGTCGTGCCGCCGATGTTGAACGGCTTCATGACGTCGAAGGACTCGCCGCGCGAGTCGAACTTGCCGTTGCCGTTGACGTCGAGGAACAGCAACACGCCCGAGTCGGCGCCTTTCTTTGCGTCCTCTTCGGACGGAGCCTTGCCGCGGAAATCTCCGCGGGCCATTTCGTCGGCCAGCATCGACTTGTAGTGCTTGCCGCTGAGCTCGACTTCGCCCTCGTAGGCGTAGTCGCGGTAGTACAGCAGCGTGCTCTTGAGTTCCGCGCGCGACGGATCGTCCTTGTCGAAGCGGTACAGCGACAAATTCACCAGCATCGGCTTGCCGGCTTCGCCGATGTCGACCAGCGCGTTGCCCTTGTACATGGTCGTGGTCGTGCCATCCTTGCCCTTGCGTTCCTCGCCGGTCCACTCCGCGGCCGCGTCGTCCGTCAGGTCGCCGTTGGCGTTCGAGTCGACGAACAGCTGCGCGGGTCCAGCGGTGCTCAGCGCACCCCCCCGGTGCCCCAGCGCAGGCCGTTCAAAGTGCCTTGTACGGGACTTTTTCCTTGGGGAACTTTTCGAGCAATTCCTTGGCGCGCCGGATCATCGTGTCGATCCCCGCGGCGAGATCCTTGGCCGAATAGGCGACGATTTCGTGCGGGATCACTCCGATGCCCTCGATGCCCTTGCCGCCATTGAAGCGGCCCTTGTTCGAACCGGTCGAGACATGCAGGCCGAACAAACCGCTGGGCAGATCGATGGTCGTCTTCTGCGAGGACATGCCCGCGGTCGCGCTCTCGCCGATCATGTAGCCGCGGCCGTCCTCCTTGAAGATGCCGCTGGCGGTCTCGCCCGCGCTGAGTGTGCCGGCATCGACGATCACGACGATCGGTCCGCCGAAGGGATGTTCGCCGCGGCTTTCGTAGCGGACACCCGTGTGCAGCGATTGTCCCTTGGGCACGAAGCGGCCCATGAAATCCTCGTGGTCGAAGCCACCGCCGCCATTGGCGCGGAAGTCGAGGATCAGGCCCTTGGCGGAGCCGACCTTCGCCAGCGCCTCGTCCATGCGTGCGGGCAGGTTCTCCTTGCAGCGGCGGATCTGGATGTAACCCGTCGCGGCGTCGAGCAGCTTGAAGGCGACATCGCCGTCGCCTTCGAGCGCTTGCATCTCGACGGCGGGCCCCCAGGGGACCGTGCTGCCCTTCGTGTAGGTCAGCGTGCGTTTCTTGGGCTTGCCGCTCGGATCCTTCAGCTCGAGGTCGAGCCGGCTGCCCTTGGGCAGCGCGAGCCACTGATGACAGGCGCGGAAAAAGGCCTGCTGCTCGGTCGAAACCGATTGCGTGTCGCGCATCTTCGCGCTGCGCTGTTCGAGCCAGACGTCCACGGGTTTGCCGTCGACCTTGATCACTTCCGAGCCGGCTTCGATGCCGATTTCCTTGGCGGAGCCGAAGACCGTCTTGACCAGGATCTTCTTGCCGCTGCGGCACCAGAACATGCCGGCGCCGACCAGATCCTCGGCGTCGGGCCAGCGCACGTCCTTGGTCTTTTCGGTCGGCACGACGGCGCAGTGGCCGTCCTGCAGGCGCGCGAGCAGCCGCGTCAGCAGCACGAGATGGGCGGTTTCGCTCGAGACGGCCTTCGCGTCGGCGCCAAGTTCCTTGCGCACGGACTTCCAAGCGATGTGCTTGTGTTCGATCAGCGCTCCGCACTCGCGCTCGATCGCCGCGTGCGCGAAATCGAAGTCCTTCTCGTAGAGCGACTGCGCGCGAGCGGGGGCCGCGAAAAGCAGCACTGCGCCGGCCGTTGCGAACAACGAACTGCGCAGTGCCCTGAACATCATCGGCTCGGATCGCCTCGACTGGCGCGTGGGGCTTTCGGGCTAGGCCTTCGAGAGTTTGATCAATTGTTCTGCGACGCGGTCCACATCGGCGTTCGACAGGAACGGATGGATCGGCAGGCACAACACTTCGCGCGCCAGCCGTGGCGCGA
>JANMRV010000743.1:0-2302 GCA_031388685.1 Planctomycetota bacterium | reverse complement strand
CTCGCGGCGCTGGCCCTGTCGATGGGTTTGCACGGCCGTGCATTGAGTTTGTTCCTTCGGAGTCTTCAGATGCGTGAAGTACTGCTTTGCCTTGTCTTCGTCGCCTGTCAGTCGCAGGCCGAGGTCGCCGAAATTCACGGCACACCGCCCGCCGAACTGCGCGTGCGGGCGATCGAGTTCCTGGAGACGAACATGCCCGAGCGCGATCGCGGCAAGCTTTCGGCGGAGTTCCTCGGCGAGAACATCGAGCTCGCGCTGGCGGCGCGCACCGAATTTGCGTGGGCCGCGTCGGTTCCCGACGAGATCTTTTTCAACGATGTCCTGCCCTACGCGGTGTTCGACGAGCCGCGCGATCCCTGGCGGCGCGAGTTGCTCGAGCTGTCCCGACCGATCGTCGCGAACTCGAAGACGGCGAGCGAAGCGGCGCAAGCGTTGAACCGCGAGCTCTTCAAGCAGATCAATCTGCACTACAACACGAATCGCAAACGACCGAACCAGAGCTTCGTCGAATCGAAGGAACTCGGCCGCGCCACATGCACCGGTCTTTCGATCGTCCTGGTCGAAGCCTGTCGCTCCGTCGGCATTCCGGCGCGCGCCGCGGGCACGCCGAGCTGGTCGAAAAAGCCCGGCAATCACACCTGGGTGGAGATCTGGGACGGTGATTGGCACTTCGCCGGCGCGGACGAGTACGACGCGGGCGGCCTGAATCGCGGCTGGTTCGTCGGCGATGCCGGCGATGCGCGCGCGGATGAGCCGCAGCATCGGATCTATGCGACGTCGTGGAAACGCGAGGGTTTGTACTTCCCGCTGGCCTGGAGCGAGGGCGATCAGAGTGTCGCGGCGGTGAACGTCACCGAGCGATACGCGAAACCACCCAGTGCGCCCGTCCCGGCGAACGGCGTGGTATTCGTGCGCGTATTCGAGCGTCGCGGCGGCGAGCGGGTCGTTTGCGACATCGAACTGCTGGCGGACGACGGTGCCGTGCTCGCCCACGACAAGAGTCGCGCAGGCACGAGCGATCTGAACGACATGCCGCAATTCACTTTCGTGCAGGGGAAGGGCTGCCAATTGAAACTGCGCCGCGGAATCGAAGTGCTTGAGTTCGTCGTCACGGCCGATGCAACGAGTCCGCTCACCATCGAGTTGTATTGGGACGAGCTCGCCGCCGATCCGCGCGCTGTTGGCGGCGACCCCATGACCAAAGCGGCGGCGGCGCTCGAGCGAACCCGGGCGATCGACGCGCGCCTTGCCGATTTGCGCGTCGAGCGCGCCGCCGAAATGGAAGCGAAGGCCCTGATCGTCGGCGACAAGACGATGCGCTGGCTCGAAAAGTCCTTCGGCGACGCGCCCGAGGGCAAACGCAGCTTGTGGATCTCGATGCACGGCGGCGGCGGCGCGCCGGCGGACGTCAACGACCAACAATGGAAGAACCAGATCGGGCTCTATCAACCGAGCGAGGGTTTCTATGTGGCTCCGCGCGCGCCGACGGACAATTGGAATCTTTGGCACGAAGGTCACATCGACCCCATGTTCTCGCGTTTGATCGAGGACTTCATCGCCTTGCGCGGCGTCGATCCCGATCGCGTCTACTTGATGGGTTATTCCGCCGGCGGCGACGGAGTCTGGCAGCTCGCTCCGCGCATGGCCGATCGTTTCGCCGCCGCATCGATGATGGCCGGCCATCCCAACGAAGCGCAGCTCTTCGGCCTGCGCAATCTGCCCTTCGCGATCTTCATGGGCGGCGACGACAAGGCCTACGATCGCAACAAGATCGCGCAGGAGCGCGCCACGCAGCTCGACGTATTGCGCGCGGCCGATCCCGGCGGGTACGAGCACTTCGTGCGCATCTACGAGGGGCTGGGCCATTGGATGCAGAAGAAGGACGCCGAAGGTGTTCCCTGGATGGCCGAGCACACGCGCGTCGCCTGGCCGAAGAAAGTCGTCTGGTTCCAGGACGACGTCCTGCACGATCGCTTCTACTGGCTCGGTCGCGCGCCGGGCACTGCGAAAGCCGGCGAAAAGATCGAAGCCGATGTCGAGGGTCAAATCATCCGCATTTCCGCGGGCGGCGCGCAGGGCCTGGAGCTGTGGCTCTCCGACGAACTCCTCGATCTCGATAAATCGCTCAGCGTCCTCGTCGACGGCAAGACAGTCTTCGAGGGGCGCGTTTCCCGCAGCGCAACGGTCCTGCGCGATTCGCTGTCCGCACGCCTCGATGGGCGACTCGCGGCCTCTGCAAAACTCGTCCTCGAGAACTGAGTCAAATTGCAACGCTGCCGGCCTTCGCGTCGCCGCCCGCGCA
>JANMRV010000714.1:0-2629 GCA_031388685.1 Planctomycetota bacterium | reverse complement strand
GGCGACGGCGCGTTGGACGAAGACACCCTATGAAGAGACTGAGTGCGGAATTTGCGAAGGGATCCCTGGCTGCTCTGGCAGTCGTCCTGACGGCGTGCGCGCCTGCGGTTTTCGCGCGCAGCGATCGTGGATCCGTTGCGCCGATTCCAGAGCAGCGCGAAATCTCGAACGAAACTGCTCAGGATCAATCGCCCAACACAGCTTTGAACGCAGCAGGGTCCGAGCCCAGGCGCGAATCGGCTCCCGCCGCCGACACGCAAAGAGCCGCAAACGCTCCTGCGAGCGAGCCGCCGGCCGGCCAATCGCAACGCGAGCCCGAGCAGGAAAGCGCTCAGGTCCGCGCTCCCGTGACCGCTTCCGTTCCGAACCTCGAACTGCCGGAGTTGTTCCGTCTCGAGCGTGGCCCCGGCGAAGTCTCGCTGCTCCTGCCGCGCGACGAGACGCTGGTCTACGAGGTGCACTTGAATCTCGGCTGGCTCGGTAGCCCCGACGTCGGCAAGGTCACGCTGAACTCTGTTGTGCGACCGTTCTACTCCGACAAGCGGGACAGTCCTGCCGGAGAGCAGGCGCAACTCTTGGGTCGTGCCGAGGGCAGCTACAAGGTCTACACGCTCGATAACATCATCAGCGCCACGTTGCTGCCCCAGCCCTGGCCGCGCCTCGTCCACCGAAACATCCAGACCGGGACGGAGAATCGAACGCGCGAGTTGTTGTTCGGGATCCAGGATGGCGAGGAAGTCTCGCGCTATCGGACCGACGGACACTGCAAGGGTTGCAACGACAAGAAACACTTCGTGTCGGGCACCTGGCCCTGGCAGAAGGACGAACACTGCAAGAAGTGCAAGCGGCTCGAGCATCGCGTCTGGAAGGACCCGAAGCTGCGCGAAATTCCGGCCGGTACATTCGACATGATGACTGCGGTCTACCTCGCGCGAAGCATGGTGATCGACGGCCGCGAGCGCATGGAGTTTCCGCTGATCGACCGCAGCGAGCTGTGGCGGCTGCAATTGACACGCGGCAAGTTGAAGCAGATCGAGACTTCAGCCGGAAAATTCGATTGCGTCGCGATCGAGTTGCGCACCAGCGTTCCCGAAGCGCCCGCCAGCGGCGAGAACACCAAGTTCGAAGGGCTGTTCGGAATCCACGGCACCATCTCGATCTGGATGGAAGCTGGTTCGGGCGTGCCGGTCCGAATCGATGGCGTCGTGCCCGCCGGGCCGATCGAATTGGATGCCACGATCGAATTGCAGAGTGCGCGCGGCACACCGAGCTCGTTCACCACGCTGCGCTGAGCGCGTTATTGAGCTTGGGCAACTTCGACGTCGCCGGTGACCGGCACAGCGCTCGGTCGCACCGGTGCAGGCACGACAATCGCCACACGCGGTCCCTCGCCGACCCGAAATTCAGTGCCGGGCGCCTGGTGACGGCGCTTGACGAAGGCGAGGCATAGGCCGGTGTCGAGCACAAACGAATAGGCCCAGCTCGTCAGCACGCCCAGATCGCGCCATTCGCCGTCGTCGAGTCGATACAGACGCGTTCCGCGCAGCAGCGGCTCGTCGTCGGAGATCCGCAACGCGATCAGGCGCTTGTTCAAGCCACCGTAGGTGTCGATCTTAGCGACCACTTCCTGGCCGATGTAACAACCCTTGCTCAGGCTGAAGGCACGTTCGAGCCGCGCTTCCTGCGGATAGACGTTCTCGTCGATGTCGATGCCGGGCTCGGCCCAACACGCCTCCACGCGCAGGCAATCTTCGGCGGCGAGGCCGGCAGGAGTTGCGCCGTGTTCGATCAAACCGCGCCACAGCGCGGGCGCGGCGAGCGGTCCGCCATCGATGCGTACACCCGGCGAACCGGCGACGACCAGCCGGCTCGCGCGCACTTTGTGTTCGGCGAAGGCCACGTCGATCCAGGCGTGATCGTCGACGGCGAGCTTCGTGTTCAGCAGCAACTCGGCAACTTCTTTCGCTTTCGCTCCGGCGAGTTCGAGCGGCGCGGAGAGTTGCGTGCGATCGACAAGCCGCAACTTCTCCGCGAACAGATACGTGTCGAGCGCTTTCAAGAGTCCCGAGGTCGCGCCCGGTTCTGTCGACAGGCGCACTCGATCGCTCTCGAGTTCGAGATCGAAGGCCGCGAGCACTTTGCCGCGGCTCGAGAGCAGCAGATTGTTGTTGCCCTCGCCGGGTTTCAGCGTGCGCACGGTGTTGGCCAGCAGTCGATGCAGGAAAGTCGCGGCATCCGCGCCGACCACCTCGATCGATCCGCGGTCAGTGCGGTCGAAGAGCGCCGCGCCGTCACAGCCGGCTCGATATTCGGCGGGCACGTCGCCGTAGGTGACGAGCAGCGGCTGCGCCCCGGACGTGAGTTGCGCTCCCGCCGCGCGGTGCAGGTCGATCAAGATGGAATGGTTCAAGCGGGTCCGTCGGACGGCGATCAGGGCGGCTAGTGTAGACCGTCCGAATCGCCGTGGAAGTGCGCGGCATGGCATCTCTGTCATTGACGCAACCTACAGTGCATGCGCACTGCCCTCGGTGTCTTCGTCGCCGGGCCCTGCGTTCCGACCAAGGCCACGCGCCGGATCCAGGCCCGCGGGCGCCGGCCGCTGAATTCCTCGCGGCCGTCGATTCAGGAC
>JANMRV010000786.1:0-1952 GCA_031388685.1 Planctomycetota bacterium | reverse complement strand
CACCTCTCAGGGACGCGCTCGGTCAACCCGAAGTACGAAGTGCTCGGCCAGGTTTCGGTCTCGCTCGACGACATCAAGAACTTCCGGCAATTGGATTCGCGCTGCGCGGGCCACCCTGAATACCGCTGGACCAGCGGCGTGGAAACGACCACGGGTCCGCTCGGTTCAGGACTCGCGACCAGCGTCGGCATGGCGATCGCGCGGCAATGGATGGCGCAGCGCTACAACAAACCGGGCTTCGAACTCTTCGATTACGACGTCTACGCGATGTCGGGCGACGGCTGCATGATGGAAGGCGTCGCCTCGGAAGCAGCTTCGCTGGCCGGGCATTTGCAGCTCTCCAATCTGTGTTGGATCTACGACAACAACAAGATCACGATCGAGGGCAACACGTCGTGGGCCTTCAGTGAAGACGTCGCGACGCGCTTCATCGCCTACGGCTGGAACGTGGTGCGCGTCGGCGACGCGAACGACCTCGAGATGCTCGAGCGCGCCTTCAAGACGTTCAAGAAGACCAGCGACCGGCCGACGTTGATCATCGTCGACAGCCACATCGCCTGGGGCTCGCCCAACAAGCAGGACACGCATTCAGCCCACGGCGAACCACTCGGCGACGAAGAAATCCGCCTGACCAAGAAGAATTACGGCTGGCCCGAGGACAAGAAATTCCACGTGCCCGAGGAGGTCCGCGCGCACTTCGCGAACGGGATCCAGAAACGCGGCGGCGAAGCTCGCGCGAAGTGGATGGCGCTGTACGAAGGCTACAAGGCGAAACACCCCGAACTCGCGACGGAACTGATGCAGATCCAGCGCCGTCAGTTGCCCGTGGGCTGGGACAAGGACATTCCGAACTTCCCCGCCGACGCCAAGGGCGTCGCAGGCCGCGATTCGTCGGCCAAGGTGCAGAATGCGGTCGCCAAGAACGTGCCTTGGCTGATCGGCGGCGCAGCCGACCTCGCGCCCTCGACCAAGACCCGCCTGACCTTCGACGGCGCCGGCGATTTCACTGCGGAGAACCGCGGCGGACGCAACTTCCACTTCGGCATCCGCGAACACGCGATGCACTCGATCCTGAACGGACTCGCGCTCTCGAAAGTGCGCGCCTTCGGTTCGGGCTTCTTCATCTTCAGCGACTACGCCCGTCCGGCGATCCGCTTGAGCGCGCTGATGGAACTGCCCGTGATCCACATCTTCACGCACGACTCGATCGGAGTCGGCGAGGACGGGCCGACGCACCAGCCGATCGAGCAGTTGCCGTCGCTGCGCGCGATTCCGGGCTTGCTCACGATCCGGCCCGGCGACGCGAACGAAGTCGCGGAAGCCTGGCGCGTGATCATGGAGCAACGCCACGAGCCGGCGGTGCTCGTGCTCTCGCGGCAAGCCTGTCCGACGCTCGATCGTACGAAGTTCGCGGCAGCTTCGAACCTGCGCCGCGGCGCCTACGTGCTGTGCGACGCGCCCGACGGAAAACCCGACGTGATCTTGATGGCTTCCGGCTCCGAGCTCGGCCTGGTCGTCGCCGCGCGCGAACAACTCGTCAAGGAAGGCGTGCGCGTGCGCGTCGTGTCCTTCCCGTGCTGGGAGTTGTTCGAGCGCCAGAGCAGCGAATACAAGCAGAGCGTCCTGCCCAGCGAGGTGCGCGCGCGCATTTCCGTGGAACAAGCCTCGACGTTCGGTTGGGAGCGCTACGTCGGCCTCGACGGCAAGGCCATCGGTATGACGAGCTTCGGCGCATCCGCTCCGCTTTCCCAATTGCAGAAGAAATTCGGCTTCACACTCGAGGCGGTCGTCGCCGCGGCCAAGGCGCAGCTCCAGCTCCAGAAGTAGTCGCGCCGGATTGCGTGCGGGGATTTTCCGGAGTCGTTACACTGCGCGAAAGCACAGTCCCGCACGCTTTTTGCAACCACTGACCACCAGCCATGCGCGCGCTCTGCCGCCAGAGCGAACGCACC
>JANMRV010000694.1:0-4269 GCA_031388685.1 Planctomycetota bacterium | reverse complement strand
GTCGAGCCTGGTACCGTATCAGCGTCCGTCGATTGTGTCGGCGAGCATGTCGCCACAGAAGAAGCCCATGCTGGACAGCAGCCTGGGCTCCAGCCGATTCGCCGCACGGTTCTGTGGCTCGAAGCTCGCTAGGAAGTGCTTCAGGAGTCGCGACTGCTGCTCGTCGCGGCCGGGCAACGCGGCGCGAATCAACGGCAAAGCCTCGTCGGGAGCGCGCGCGAGTTGACGCATGGCTTGCGCTGCATCGTCCGCCAGCTGATTGTCCGCCAGGTGATCGACGAGCACGGCAAAGGCCTGTGCTCGTGAACGCGCCTTTGCGTGTTGCACGATCACGAAGGCCGCATCGAAGCGCGCCGCGCCTGTGGGGCCCTCCAGATGCTGCTCCAATTGCGCTTCGACGTGCTGGAAGAGCTGCGCCTGCGTACACAGAGCATCGAAAGCACAGCGTTTTTCGTCGAGGTTGGCGCGGCCTACCCGGGCGATCCATGGGCGCGGCGTGATTTCGGTGTAGCTCTCGCCCGCTCCTTGCGTCAGCAAGCCTGCCAGGATTCGCGCGACTTCAGGCGTGGACAGATGGCCCTCGGTACTCACGTAGGCGCAGGCCGCCAGCGTGCGCTGCTGCTCGTCTCCGGACTGCAGCGCGCGTTCGAGCGGTCGCAGCGAGCGCGATCCGCTTGCGTGAAGCAGACCCAGAGCAGCCATCGCATTGCCGCGCACTTGGTCGTCGCGCAAGGCTTCGATGGCGTGCTCGAGTTGCTCGGCACTGGCCGGCACTCCTTCGTGAACGGACTGCGTCCAGCGCGCGATTTCGTCGGCTTCGCTCGAGGCCGGGGAGGCCGGCGCGTTCGCGTCCGGCGGTGTGAAACTCGCAACCCCGTCTTCCTGAGCGGGAACGATCGTGCGAACGCGCGTGCTTTCGGGCGACTCGATCTGGATGGGCTGCGTCGGCTCGGCCGAGTTCAGGCCGCGCCTGAACGTCGGGCCGTCGTCGCGCGCCAACTCGACTGGCTGCGCCGGCTCGCTCCCGCTGGACGCAGCCACGCCGAAGTCCGGCAGCCAACGCTCGCCGCGCGCGAGACGCCAGCCGAAGTAGGCCCCACTGCCGACTGCCAGCACCAAACCGCCGATCAAGATCTTGCCGATCATCTTGCGTGCCCGCGCATCTTTGCGCGGACGATCGAGTCTGTGCGCGGGGAAAGGTCATTGCAATGCGGTCGATGCAAGTTCGTCGCTTCCAAACGTCCGCCCAGGGTCGAGCGCTTGGAACTCCTTTCCCCCCCAGCCGGAATGTCCACCGCAGCGGGAAAGGGTCCGTCCGCCTCGCGCAAGCTTTCCCAGGCGCAATCAGGCTCCACTCCAGACCATTCTTGCTCTCGTCGGTCCAGCGATCGCCGGGGCGAATCGAGTCGTTCGAAGTGGAGCCGGACTCCGCACATTCTCGATCCTTCGGGGGTTACAGCGAGCCCTCCAATTCGTACGCTTCGCGGATGTCCCCGGGCCTCAGCAAGCGACGACTCAGCGCACAGCTCGCCGCCCTGGCGGTGCTCCTGGGATTGCTGCTGGGCACGGGCGCCTACACGTTCGTCTACGCCGAGGGCACCGCCTATCTCTCCGACGACCCGCTCGCCTGTGTCAATTGCCATGTGATGCGCGAGCAGTACGACGGCTGGCAAAAGGCCTCGCACCACGCGCACGCCACCTGCAACGACTGCCACACGCCGCACGATTTCCTGCGCAAGTACCTGGCGAAAATGGACCACGGTTGGCGGCATTCGAAGGGCTTCACCCTGAACGACTTTCACGAGCCGATCCGCATCACGCCCAAGGACTTGCTCGACGTGCGCGAGAACTGCATCCGCTGCCACAGCGGAACAGTCAGTCAGATCGCACATCCCGGCAGCAGCGCGCGCTTCGAAGACAGCGCTGACTGCGTGCATTGTCATTCCGGCGTCGGCCACGGTCCGAGGCACTGACCCAGGCTCAGCCTGTTACCCCAAGGAAACTGTGTGAAGAAATTCTTCTTCGTTGTGCTGCTCGCCTTGATCGCATTGGCCACCGTCGGCGTGCTGTCGCTACTCGGCAATATCCGCGATCGCAAACTCGAAGCGAGAGAAAGCGTGCTGCGCATCGTCGACATCGACGAGACCACGGTCGATCCCGTGCAGTGGGGCAAGAACTTCCCGCGCCAATTCGACACCTACAAGCGCACGGTCGACATCGAGCGCACGCGCTTCGGCGGTTCGGAGGCGATCCAGAAGCTCGATTCGGATCCGATGCTACGCACGCTCTTCGCTGGTTACGCTTTCTCGATCGACTACCGCGAAGAGCGCGGTCACGCCTACATGCTCAGCGACCAGCGCGAGACCGAGCGCGTGACCAACAAAAAACAACCAGGCGCCTGCTTGCAGTGTCACGCCTCGAACACCGTCGCCTACCGCAAAGTCGGCATCGAAGCCGGCGCGCCAGGGACTTTGGCGGAGCCCTTTCTCTCGGAGAATGGCCGCAAGCAACTCTTCGCCGGCTTCGAGAAGGTCTGCGCGATGCCCTACGAGGAATCGACAAAGCTGGTCCAGCATCCGGTCGCTTGCCTGGACTGCCACGACCCACAGACGATGGACCTGCGCGTGACACGCCCGGGTTTTCTGACCGGCATCGCGGCGCTGGCAAACTCGGACTCCGCCGTTCCGCACCTGCCGAGCGTCGAGCGCTGGCGCCGTGAGGGCAAGCGTGGCGAGTACGACCCCAATCGCCTCGCCAGCCGCCAGGAACTACGCTCCTTCGTCTGCGGCCAGTGCCACGTCGAGTACTACTTCAAGGGCGAGGGCAAGCTCGTCACTTACCCCTGGATGCACGGCCTGCGCATGGACGACGCCGAGCGCTACTACGACGAGGTCGGCTGGTCCGATTGGAAGCACGCCAAGTCCGGCGCGCCGACGCTCAAGGCGCAACATCCTGAATTCGAGATGTGGAGCCAAGGCATCCACGCGCGCAGCGGCGTCGCTTGCGCGGATTGCCACATGCCCTATGTGCGCGACGGCGCGGTCAAGGTCTCGGACCACCAGACGCGCAGTCCGCTGCTCAACGTTTCGCGCGCCTGCGAGGTCTGCCACCACTATCCCGAGCAGGAGATCAAAGATCGCGTGGAACAGATCCAGGAGCGCACGGCCAAGTTGCTGGCCAGCGCCGAGACCGCGACCGTTGCTCTGATCGAGGCCATCGCTGAATCCGCCGGCAAGGGCGCCAGCGACGCGGACCTCGAGAGCGCGCGCAAACTCCAACGCCAGGCCCAATGGCGCACGGACTACGTAGCGGCGGAGAACTCGATGGGCTTCCATGCCCCGGCCGAATGCGCGCGAATCCTCGCCGAGGCCGTCGATTTCGCCCGCCAGGGTGAGATCGCGGTATTGCGGCTTGGCGTGAAGTAGGAATCGAGTCGACGCGCGACTCGCCCACGCCGCGTCGGATCTCGTCGAAGTGTATTTCGGCTCCCCGAGTGGCGAGTACAGCGACGCTGGAAGCGCTGCAGGAACTCGGCGCGAGCGCTGGCTTCGTTGGTTCATCGCACGCGATCAAGCGCGTGCCGCTCGACCCTGAATCTGGTTTGGCCTGGATCGCGCTCCGCGAGGAGATCGCTCAATCCCTCGACGCGCAACTGCTCGCTGCGCACGCGGGCATGGTCGTCGGCTTCAAGGACGGAGCCCCGCGCATTTGGATCGACGTGCTACTCTTCGATGAATCGGTTGCGCTCCCGATCCTGCGCTCTTTCCTCGCCAAGGATGCGCGAGTGAGCTCCCCAGAACTCTACGCGTTCGACCGCCCCCGGCCCGCCGTGTCCGGCAGCGCGTCGACCCAAGACTCGCGGAGCGTGCTACTTTGGTCCTGAGGGAAGGTGCTCGAGAAAGTACCGCGCAATCAGGCGATACACGTGCGCGCGCGTTCCCGTGCCTTCCTGGATTGCGTGTGTGCGGTTGGGATAGACCATCGTGTCGAAGGACTTGCCCAGCGCGATCAGGCGATTGATGAGCCTCTCGGTCCCTTGAAGGTGCACGTTGTCGTCGCCCGAACCGTGCACGACGAGCAAGTGCCCCGCGAGTCCTTCGGCGAAGTGGATCGGCGAACCTGTCCGATAGCCCTCGGCATTGTTCTCCGGCAAGCCCATGTAGCGCTCCTGATAAATCGTGTCGTAGAGTCGTTGGTCGGGCACAGGCGCCACCGACACGCCGACCGTGAATACATCGGGAAATCGGAACATGCAGTTGAGCGTATTGG
>JANMRV010000611.1:0-1242 GCA_031388685.1 Planctomycetota bacterium | reverse complement strand
GAGGAGTGCGTTTCCTCGGCTCGCACCAAGGAGGCCATTTCCTGGCTGCAGGAAATCCTGCTGGTCGATCGTTCGCGCCGCGACGTCGCGCGCATGATCCGCGACTTGCGCTGGGGCGATCAAGAGAAGCGTACGCGTGTGCGCGGCCGCGTCCGCGGGTTCGCCATTCTGCTCGTCGTCGTAACGCTCGTCACCATGGCAGTCCAGCGCGAACGCGCGGTGGACTCGCGCTACGCGGCCGTTCCGCTCGCGGTACCCGGCGATCTGGGTTCGCTGCGCCAGCGCATGCAGCAACTCGATCGACTGCAGGAAGAGAATCCGCTCAGCCTGCGCCTATGGGACGCAAGTCGCGAACGGGCGCGCCTGAAAGTCGAGATCGCACAGATCGAAGCCCAGAGCGCACAGATCCAGATCGCGCGCCGCAGCGAACGCGAGGCGCAGCTCGCCATCGCTGAGTCGGCCCGCAAGCAGGGCCGTATTTACACGCAGCAAAATCGCTTCAAGGACGCGCTCGAGCAATTCGAGCGCGCGCTCGCCGACGGCCCGGCCGACTGGGATCAGCGCAAGCAGATTCAGATTGATGTCGCTGCAATTCAGCAGTGGACCGCCAAGCACGGCTCGCAAGCCCCGGGAAGCGTCAAATGAGTCTCCTGCGCCGCATGCTCTCTGGTTCGCGATTGCGCCAGCTCAGTCGTGCCGTCGCCGAGAGTCCTTCGCCGCGCTCGTATGCGGAACTGGCCGGGGAGCACGCGCGCCTGGAGGAAATGGGCGACGCCGAACGTGTCGCGCGCGAGGGCCTGGAACTGTTCCCCGGCAACAGCGAGCTTTGCCGCCTGGCCGATCGTTCGCGCGCCATCGAAGCCGAGGGCCGCACGCGCGAGCTCTATCGCGAACTGCGCGATGCTCCGCGACCCGCGCTGTGGCGCGAACTGTGCGAGATCCTGCTCGCCAGCGGGCGGATTGCCCGCGCCGAGGAGTGCGCGCAAGAGTGGTTCAACGCGACCGGCGACGGCAATGCGCAACTGGCGCGTGGCCAGGCGCGCTGCGAGCGCTTTTTCAGCGACCGCCGGCGCGACGACGCCAAGCTTGCGCTCGAGTTGATCGAGGCCGGCGAGAAACTTCTGGCGCGCGATCCGCGCCCGCTGCGCCTGAAGCTGGCCCTGTATTCGCGCGTCGGCGCATGGACGGAAGCGCGCCGCACGGTCGGGCAGTTGCTCGAGCTCGAGCCCGGCGATGGCGCGC
>JANMRV010000601.1:0-2209 GCA_031388685.1 Planctomycetota bacterium | reverse complement strand
CCAGCGACCGAGCACGATCCACATCAGGAAACCGCCGATGAAGAAGGCCAGACCGTAGGCGGGCGCGAGCACCAGTCCCAGGCCGATGCCGACCGATTCGGGCATCCACTTGCGCGCGCCGGGGATCAGTTCGACCAGCGTGTAGGCGATTCCGGCCACGGCGCCGAGCGTCAGCGCGTTGATCGCGCCCGCCGGCAAGGCATGGAATCCCTGGTCGAAGACGGTCGCGCTCGCGGCCCACATCTTGGCGACCGGAGCGGGCATCTCGGTTGCGATGTCCTTGGTGCGCAGGATCCAATCGAACATGTACGCCGAGACCAGCGCGCATGGCACGACGGTAATTGCTTGCGTCCAGAATTGCCAGCGCGACGGCACGCGGAAGGCCTTCCCGTAGACCATGTCCTGGGTGAGCAGGCTCGCCTGCGCGCCTGAGCCGGCGACGAATCCGGCGCCGGTCAGGTTGATCGCGGCCGACTTGCCGCCGAGCGCGGCGGTGACACCCTGCAGGAGAATTCCCATCACGCGCGCAGGATTGAAATTGGTCTGCGCCGCGGCGCGCGTGGCGATGATGTTCTGAATCAGACCCGCGACGACCACCAACACGACCACCAGGAAAAGATTCACGGCGAAGCGCAAGTTCAGCACCGTCGCGCAGGCCACGAACGACACGCTCGCGAAGGCCGCGAGCGCTTTGCCCGACATGATCGGATCGGGATCGTCGGTCTTGCCGCCGATCGCCAACATCGAGCGGAACGAAGCTGTGATCGTGCGCCAGTTGAGCGCCATGACCGTCAAGCCCGACGCGACCAAGAAGCCGAGCCCCGGCCAATAGTACGTGTGCGGCGATGCTTCGGCCGCGATCGGCATCCAGCGTTTGCCGTACATCAATAGCGACGCGCCGACCAGGAAACCCACGCAGGTGCGCATGCCCATCAAATACGAGCCGCCGATCGCGAACGGCGAGAGCGCGATCGCTCCCCCGACGCTCACGAGCCCGAAAGGCAGCGCGATTTCCGCGGGAACCCAGCCGAAGCCGTCCTCCTTGTTGCAGATCACGTAGGCCATCAGCGACACGCAAGCCACGACGAGGACCAACGCCTGCTTCGGATCGCCGTGTTCGACCAGCGTGCGGATCACGGTCTGCACCGCCTTCGCGCCGGGCCAGGGCAGGTTGTCCTTGAGCACCAGCAACTGCCGCAGCGGAATGACCATGACCAGGCCGATCATGCTCGACACCGCGCTGAACAAGGTCATGTCGAGGATCGAGTAGGGATCTCCCGTAAGCGCCTTGGCCGCGTAGAAGTTCGCGATGAAGCCAAGACTTCCGCCCGCCGATCCCATCGTCGCGACGATCACCATCTCGGTCGTGGTGATGCTCTTCGCGCCGAAGGGCAGGAGCAGCGCGAAGAAGAACAAGGCCGCGATCGTCGGTCCTTCTTCGATCACGCCGAAGGACAGCGTCAGGTAGGAATTCATCGCGCACAGCGCGAGCGAGAAAAGGAGGCCCATGATCACCGAGCGGGCGGTGATCGGCGGCACGGCGCTGGTTTGCTGGTTCATCGGTGGGGCAGAGCCTAGCTACAGGACTCGCCGGCGCGCTCGCGGATCCTGATCAAAACTTCGGCGGGCCGATCCCGACCGCGAACCCCAGGGGCAGGCTGGTGCGCTGCCGCGGCAATCAGCGCAGGCGCGATGGAGCAGGTCCCGCCTGCCCGAAACCCGCCCGAGGCGATCGGCCAAGGGCATTCGGTACCCCCGCTCGGCGCGCGAGCATTCATGGCCCGGACGCTATGATTCTCGCCCCGATGAACTCGCAGACCCAGGCACACAACGCCGGCGCCCGAGGTCTCGGAGCGGGCGAAAGCGCGGAGGCCTTGCGCGGTCTGATGGTGCACATGCTGCGCATCCGCTGCCTCGATCAGCGCATGCTCAAGCTGCAACGCGCGGGCCGTATCGGCTTCGTAGGCACGGCCCTGGGGTTGGAGGCGGCGCTGGTCGGAGCGGCGTGCGCGCTCGAACCTTGCGACTGGATGTGGTCAGGACTGCGCGAGGGTGGCGGAGCGCTTTGCCGCGGCATGCCGCTCGCCGACTACATCGCGCAGATGTATTGCAACGCGAACGACACTGCCAAGGGTCGTCAGATGTGCAATCACTTCCAGCACAAGGGCACGCACTATCCAAGCTGGTCGAGCGTGATCGGCACGCAGAT
>JANMRV010000600.1:0-2795 GCA_031388685.1 Planctomycetota bacterium | reverse complement strand
CGGATGAAATCCAACGCCGCTTCGCGCTGCTCCAACTCGCGACGCCGGGCCTGCTGCGCGCGGAGACGGCCGGCGGGAACCTCGCGGTTGCATGCGCAGAGAGCTTGCGAATGGTCAATCTTTGGCAGCGCGACGGGCTCGAACTGGTCCGGCCCCATGGATACGAAAGCCTGCTTGCCATCGTCTCGTTGCTGAACCAGGCCGGCGGATACGTCGGCGGTGAACTGCAGCTCGGCGACCTGGAGTGGTTCGCCGCAAGTGCGGAGCTCCAGGCCAAATTCCCGCAGCCCCTTGCACAGCGCACGTCGCTCGATCTGGCGCTCGCCCTGGCGCAACAGGTCTGCGATCAGAACCGCGGGAATCCGCTGGGCTCGCAGGCCGCGCGCCTGATCGCCAGGCTCATCGACCAACCCGGCGTCGATGTGCCCCCGGCAGTCCTGATCGCAGCGGCGCGCGGCAAGGCCGACGAACAGGATCTTGTCGGCGCCATCGAGCTCTATCAACGCGTGCTGAGCTCGCTCGAAACCAAGGATCAGGCGCTGCGCACGGAGTACGGCGGGAAGGTCCTCAATTCGATCGGCAGCGCGTACGTCAGCCTGGACCTGCCGCTCGAAGCCGCGCTCGCGTTCCAACGAGCGGTCACGCACTGGCGCGGCGATCCAGAGTACGACGCGCTCAATTCCAGGGGTTTCTACAACGCGGCTGCCTCGCTCCGGCGCAAGCTCCCGGACGATACGTCGATCGAACGCATGCTTGCGCAGGCCGAGCAGGCAGTTCTGGACAACGACAAGGAAGCTTCCGGCGAATTCAGCTTCCGGCTGGCCTCGAAGATCTTTGAAGGCGGGCAAGACTATGCCAGGGCGCGCGAACTCTACCGCACGGTTTCGGCGAGTAGCGAGAGCTACGAAAAAGCGTTGGTCTTCGTCGGCGTCTGTGATTTCCAGCTCGGCAAGGCCAAGCGTGACTACGACGCGGCGATCGAGGTCTTCGAGCGCTACCTCAACGGCTATCTGAAGGATCCGCTGAACGCGCTCGCCGTCGAAGATGCCGCCAGGCACGCACGCCGCAGCGAAGCCAGCGCCAGCGCGGTTTACTACTGGGGTTACGCCGAGTTCGACAAGGCCGACGCGGGGCTCGGCGACTGGAAGCGTGTCGTGGAGATCCTCGCGGATTTCGAGGCTCGTTTCCCTACGCAACAGGGTTTCGCGCCCGCGGTGATCTACCGCGTGAGCGTTGCGCAACGCCAGTTGGGCAGCCCTGGGGAAGTCGATGCCTGCTACGCCCGACTGCTGGAGCAGTATCCGACGAACCCATGGACCGCCCGCGCGGCGCTCGACGGTTTCAATGCGCTCGAGGCGGATTGCAAGCGGCTGCGGGCGTCGAAGGATTCCGCCGATTCAGCCAGGCTCAGGGCAAGCCTGCGCAAGCAGGCCGGCTACCTCGAGGTCGTGAACCAGAACAGCGCGAACCCGTCCTTCGCGAACCTGCGCCGCGAATCGAAACTGTGGATGGAAGTGGCAGCCTGGGACAAGGCGGAAGTCATGCTCGAGAAGATCCGGGTGAAGTTCGCGAGCGGCGACTCCGCGGCCGAGGTCAGCCGATATGTCCTGCCCGACCTGGGAACCGCGCTCTTGAAGCAGGACAAGCTGCGGCAGTGCGCCGAGGTGTTGGCGCCGCTCGTCGAAAACAACCAGGCGACGTTCGCGACGACGCTGGACTACGCGCACGCGCTGTCGGGTTATGCCGAACTGCGCCACGGCGAGGATCACGAGCCGCGCGGCATGCGCGTGGTGCCCGGCGTCGGCGGAGCGGAAGCCTGGACGAAAGCAGCGGATCTGTACGGCAAGTTGCTCGAAACGGTCCGCACCAAGGAGGCCGCCTGGTCGCGCTCCTGGTTGCTGCTCAAGTTCGACCTGATCTACTGCCTGTCCCAACACGCGACCGTGGATTCCAGGCTGGCCGAAGCCGCGAGAACGCAGATGAGAGTGCTGCAGGCCGAGTATCGCGGCGACGACATGCCCGGCCTTCAGGAGCCGGAGCTCAGGCCCATGTTCACGTGGCTGATCCAGCAGGTGAAATGAAGCCCGCCGAAGCGTGGAGGCTCCGCCCAAGTCGCCTTGCGCCCCGCGCGAGAGCGCCTGAGGCCTCGAATCTTGAAACATGCGCCACCAACACATCTACAGTCTGCTGCCGGCTGCTCCTCCAACGCACAGCGGCCCGAGCTTCCTCATGTCGAACCGGCCGCTGAAGAAGATGTTCCGCTCGCGATGCTTCGCGCGCGCCTGGAGCGCGCTTGCGCTCGTCGCCATCGGCTCGCCCGTGGGCTCTGCGCATCAGGACGCGACGGTGCCCGGGCCCGTGAGCTACTCGCTGTGGGACTACGTCGTGATGTCGGGCTTCATCGGTTGGTGCATCATCGCGCTCTCGATCGTCGCGCTCGCGCTGGTGCTCGAGAACTTCGTCGCGCTGCGCCGCGAAAAACTCGCGCCGCCTGAACTGGTCGGCCTGGTCAAGTCGCTGTTCGACGCCGGGCAGTACCAAGAGGCGCTCGACCTGTGCGAGAGCGACCGCAGCTTTTTCGCGCGAGTCTGCGCCGCAGGCATCTCCAAGGTCGGACAGCCCTACGAGCGAATCGAGCACGCGCTCGTGGAAGCCGGCAACGAGGAGGCCGTCAAGCTGCACCAGAAAGTGTCGTGGCTCAGCACCATCGGCGCGCTCGGACCCATGCTGGGCCTGTTCGGCACGGTGCAAGGCATGATCCTCGCGTTCCAGGTGATCGCCAGCACGGTCAATCC
>JANMRV010000778.1:0-6605 GCA_031388685.1 Planctomycetota bacterium | reverse complement strand
GTGGAGGAGCTAACCGACCAGCCCGCTTCACCGATACCTACGTGAAGACGGAAGCCGGGCGGCCGCTCGAGCTCCTGCGCAGCTTCGGCGAGATCAGCGGTAAGTGGGAAGCGGACGGCGTGCGCACGGACATCGTGGGTTTCTACTCGCTGTCGGGCTGCGCTGTGCGCTTCGTGTGGGATCCCAAGTTGTGCGATTACTCGCGAACACTCGAAGTGGGCAAGGTCAGGGATTTGCACGAAGAGCAATGGGTCGAGGACCTCGACCTGCGGGGCTTCCTTCCACAGGAACCCGTGGTGCCTGGCGCGAAATGGACAGCGCACGGCCGTAGGATCGTTGACGCGCTCTTTGGCAGCACCGAGATGGGTCTGCTCGGGATGCCCAAGGAGCAGGAACTCGAAGTCCTGATCCGCGACGTGCTGCTGCGCCCCTTCCGCAAGCTGGGCGACAAGCGGCTTGAGATTGCCTGTGTCCTTGCGGGGCCCGACGACACGTTGGAACCGGACGAGACGAGGATCGATCTGCAACTCTTCGACAGGTACGAGCTCGATGCTACCGAGGCGGTCAACGAGTTCCTCCGCGGCATGGCCGGTCCCTCGCCCTCGATGTGGAGAGTCGATTCTGTTCGCACGGAATGGAAGGTCGATGGCCGCGGGAAGCTCGTGTGGAACGTCGCGGAGAAGCGTTTCTCCGCGATGGACCTCGAGGCGAAGATCCGGCTGGAGTGCATTTGCGAAATGCCGCGGCGCCACGGAAGAGAGAACACGCCCCCCACGCGCATACGCCTCGTCTCGGACGGCACCATCCGTTGGACCGCGCGCGCGCGCAAGCCGCGCTGATCGCAAGGGCAGCACCAGCCCTCCCGTCGCAGACCCTCGACCTCGCGCAGTGCGCCTGCGCGAACAGCCAAGCAGGACTGGGCGGGCCACCCTCACCTCGCCTGCCGCTGGAGATTGGGCGCAGAGCATTGCCCCGAGGCCTCAGTCTCGAACTTCCACTTGCGCGACAGGCTCGTGCGCACCTATAGTTGGACATTAGAGACATTCGATATCCGGTATAGGACGCCCACCCCACCGAACCATGTTGACAGGAACTACCGAGCTTGCCTTGCGCGCGCTGATCCTGCTGGGCCTGCGCGCCGGCAGCGAACCGGTTTCACCGCGCCGGTTGGCGTCGACACTGGGTTGTTCGCCGACTTACCTGGGAAAAACGCTCGGGCACCTCGTGAAGAGCGGCATCCTGCGCTCGAGTCGCGGCACCCGCGGCGGCGTGATCATCGCCCGTGAACCTGCGGGGATCACGCTGCTCGAAATCGTCGAGAGTTGCCAGGGCGCGATCCTGGGCGACTACTGCGAAGGTGTCGGCTCCGATGAAGTCGCGCTGTCCTGCCGCTTCCACCGAGTGATGGCGCAGTTGCACGAACACCTCGTGCGCGACCTAGGCGGCTGCACGCTGGCGGAATTGCTGGCCTGTCCGGCGCCCGCCTTCCGCAAGGGCAAGCGCGCTCGCTCGAGTTGCCGCATGGCGCTCAGCGACGCGACCAGCGTCACCCGCTCGCGTACCAAGGCAATCAAGCCGCGCTGACCATGCAGCACTTGCGCAGCTACGGTCTTTGCCGTGAACGAATACGGACAAGTGCTATCTCTATTCGCTGTATTACACCCTATCCTCAGTCCGCAGCGCTGAGCGCGGACCCGATTCAGGCCAGAACATGAGCACACTCGAGCGATTCGACCCCGAGGACGAGCAGCAGTGGAGCCAAGGCGGCAAGCAGCGCGCGAACCGCAACCTGTGGATTTCGATCCCTTGCCTTCTGTGCGGCTTCGCGGTCTGGATGTACTGGTCGATCATCACCGTCCAGATGCAGAAGCTCGGCTTCGTCTTCGACGCGGATCCCGGCCGGAACAAGGAGCTCTTCTATGCACTCAGCGCGATCGCCGGCCTCTCGGGCGCGACACTGCGCATCCCGAACTCGTTCCTGATCGCGCTCTGTGGCGGCCGCAACGTCGTCGCGGCCACGACGGCGCTCTTGATCCTTCCGGCACTCGGCACGGGCCTCGCCCTGCGCGACCCGAACACGAGCTACGTGGTCTTCGTGATCCTGGCCGCGCTTTCCGGCCTCGGCGGCGGCGCCTTCGCGTCGTCGATGTCGAACATCAGTTTCTTCTTTCCCAAGCGCATGCAGGGCCTGGCGCTCGGGCTCAACGCGGGGCTCGGCAACCTCGGCGTCAGTGTGATGCAGATCTTGCTGCCCTTCGTCATGGGGTTCGCGCTGTTCGGCTCCATCGGCGGAGCGGGCCGAGCTTTGGGCAGCAGCACGACCTGGATCCAGAACTGCGGCCTGGTCTGGGTACCGATCCTCGGCACGCTCGCGATTCTGGCCTGGCTGGTCATGGACAACCTGCCGCAACACAAGACCAGCGGGACCGTGATGGCGCTGGCGCGCATGCTCGGGCTCCTGGTGCTGGGCTTCGCCGGCGCGGGCGCGGGACTCTACCTGCTCGTCGGACAGCACTGGAACATGTGGCTGGTCCTGCCGCTGACGATCGTGTTCACGCTCGGTCTTCTGCGCTTCCTGACGCCGAGCGCGGTCAAGCAGAGCCTCACGCGCCAGTTCGCGATCTTCCAGAACAAACACAACTGGGTGATGACGTGGCTCTACGTCATGACCTTCGGCTCGTTCATCGGATACTCGGCTGCGTTTCCCAAGCTGATCCAGGACGTCTTCGGCTACCTCCCCGGCGGCGCGGTCAATCCGGACGCGCCCAACCCCTTCGCTTACGCGTGGCTCGGGCCCTTCGTCGGTTCGATCGCGCGTCCGCTCGGCGGCTGGGTCTCCGACAAGCTCGGCGGCGCGCGCGTCACGCACTGGGCCACGCTGGTCATGATCGCGGCCGCGGTCGGAGCGGCAATGTGCATCAAGGCCGCGTCGGGAGCCGCGCATCCCGAGCTGTACTTCAGCTGGTTCCTCGCACTTTTCCTGCTGCTTTTCGTGATGGCCGGCATCGGGAACGGTTCGACGTTCCGGATGATCCCGATCATCTTCTCCAAGGAACTTGCCGGCCCCGTGCTGGGCTGGACTTCCGCGGTCGCCGCCTATGGCGCGTTCATCATCCCGAATGTCTTCGGAGCGCAGATCAAGGCGCACACGCCTGAGAACGCGCTGTATGGATTCGCCGCCTACTACGTGACCTGCCTGGTCGTGAACTGGTGGTTCTACGCGCGCAAGGGAGCGGAAGTGCCGTGTTAGGAGGCGCCCCTATGTCCGACCGATGGAGGATGCGTCGCGCGGCCGCGGCCGCGTTCGCGCTGCTCGCCGTGGCTCCGCTCGCGACGGCGCAGGAGACAGCTTCGCCGGCCGTCGAGCCGCCGGTGCAAGCGCCCACGGTTCAAGTGCCTGATACGGCGGCACGTTTCTACGCCAGCCGCTGCACCGGCTGCCACACGATCGGCCGCGGCGCTCTCACCGGACCCGACCTGACCACGGCCATTGCATGGCCGGAAGCGGACCTCGAGAAAGCGATCCTGCGCATGCAGGAGAAGGCCGGAGCCTTCACCAAGGAAGAAGTCGCGGCAATGATCGCGCTGCTCAAGGATGCGGCGGTCAAGGAACGCGTCGGCGCGGAGCAGGCGCGCATCGCCCAGCAGTTCGCGCTGAAGCTCGCGCCCCCGGATGCAGCCCTCGGCGAAAAACTGTTCTTCGGCCGAGCACCGTTCAGCAACGGCGGCATGGCCTGCAGCGCTTGCCACGAGCAGGGCGAGCTTGGAGGCGGCACGCTCGGACCGAATTTGTCCGGGATCCACGCTCGCATGGGCGAAGCGGGCCTGTTGTCCGCGCTCGAGAAGTCGCCGTTCAAGGTCATGGGGCCGCTGTATCGGAACAAGCCGCTGACGGCCCAAGAGATCGTCCACGTGACCTGCTGGCTGAAATCCGTGGACTCGAACACGACGCCCCAAGGCCGCGATCCGCTCGGCCCGGCGGCGGCGTCGCTCGCCGCATTGTTCATGGGCGTGCTGGTGCTCGGAACTCGCAAGTCACAGCGCACGGGCGCTCGTCGATCGCTCAAGAGGAAAACACGCTCATGACCTGGATCCAGGACATCTTCGATCCCGAGCGCCGCACCTGGGAAGATTTTTATCGCAACCGCTGGGCCTCCGACCGCATCGTGCGCAGCACGCACGGCGTGAACTGCACCGGCTCGTGCAGTTGGAACATCCACGTCAAGAACGGAATCGTGACCTGGGAAATGCAGGCGCTCGATTACCCGGTCTTCGATCGCAAGATCCCGCCCTACGAGCCGCGCGGCTGCCAGCGCGGGATCTCGTACTCCTGGTACATCTACAGCCCGCTGCGCGTGAAGTTCCCGTACGGCCGCGGCGTGCTGCTCGACCTGTGGCGCGCGGCCAAGCGCGAACATGGCGGCGATGCCGTGGCCGCGTGGAAGTCGATCGTTTCCGACCCCGTGAAACGCAAGAGCTATCAGCGCGCACGCGGCAAGGGCGGGTTCCGGCGCATGTCGTGGGAAGAGGCCAACGAGCTGCTCGCGGCGGCCAACATTTCGACGATCCAAGAGTACGGCCCTGACCGCATCGCGGGTTTTTCGCCGATCCCGGCGATGTCGATGGTGAGCTACGCCTCGGGCGCGCGCTTCATGCAGCTGCTCGGTGGCGTCAGCCTTTCGTTCTACGACTGGTACTGCGACCTGCCGCCCGCCTCGCCGGAAATCTGGGGCGAGCAGACCGACGTGGCCGAGAGCGCGGACTGGTACCACTCCGACTTCATCGCGATCGTCGGCTCGAACGTGTTGATGACGCGCACACCCGACGCGCACTTCCTGGTCGAGGCGCGCCATCGCGGGGCCAAGGTCGTGGTCTTCGCGCCCGACTTCAACCAGACCGCCAAGGTCGCGGACGAGTGGGTTCCGATTCACCAAGGGCAAGACGGCGCTTTTTGGATGGCGGTCGGGCACGTGATGCTGAAGGAAGCGTACGTCGACAAACAGGTCCCCTACTTCGTCGACTACGTCAAGACCTACACGGACGCGCCGTTCCTGGTCAGACTCGAGCCGCACGCCGATGGCACGTTCACGGCCGGATCGCTGCTGCGCGCGAGCGAGCTTGGCGAAACGGCCGCGGTCGAGAACGCCGAATGGAAGACCTTCGTGCTCGATGCCTCGGGCGCGCTGAAGTTGCCCTCGGGAACCGTCGGCCATCGCTGGCAGAAGAAGAAGGGCGAGTGGAACCTCGATCTGCGCGAGCCGGCGACAGGCGAAGCCATCGAACCCGTGCTGTTCCTCGGCTCCCACGCCGAGCAGGTCATCGATGTCGCCTTCGCCGACTTCTCGGACGCGACCAACGAAAAGCGTCTGCGCCGCGGCGTTCCGGCCCGGCGTGTGCAGACGATTTCGGGGCCGATCTGGGTCACGACCGGCATGGAACTCCTGCTCTCGCAATACGGAGTGCGCCGCGGGCTCGCGGGCGAGTGGCCGTCGGGATACGAGGACTCCGACGCTCCTTACACGCCGGCGTGGCAGGAGCGCTTCACAGGGGTGAGCAGCTCACTCGTGCAACGCTTCGCGCGCGAATGGATGGCCACCGCCGAGAAGAGCAAGGGCCGCTGCAGCGTGATCATCGGCGCGGGTGTCAATCACTGGTACCACAACAACCTGATCTATCGCGCGGTGATCGTTCCGCTGATGCTCGGCGGTTGCATCGGCAAGAACGGCGGCGGTTGGAATCACTACGTCGGCCAGGAAAAACTCGCGCCGCAGGCTTCTTGGGCGCCGATCGCCTTCGCCGGCGACTGGGGCGGACCACCGCGCTTGATGAACTCGCCCTCGTTCCACTATGTGAATTCAGATCAGTGGCGCTACGACGCGAGCTTCAACGAGATGTGCCCAGTCTCGGACGAAAAGCACGTGATGGCCCACGGCCATACGATCGACAAGCAGGCTCTGGCCGTGCGCCTAGGCTGGTTGCCTTGTCAGCCGCAATTCACGCAACACAACTTCGCCGTGGTGCGCCAGGCCCAGGACGAAGGCGCGAAGACGGACGCTGAGATCGTGAGCAACGTCGTCAAGCGACTGGTCGATCGATCGCTGTCCTTCGCCGCGGACGATCCCGACGATCCCAAGTGTTTCCCGCGTCTTTTCTACATCTGGCGCGGCAACGCGCTCTTGTCGTCGGCCAAGGGACACGAGTACTTCCTCAAGCACTACCTGGGCACCCACGACAACGCGATCGCCAAGGAGCGCGACGGCAAGGACGTGCACGACGTCAAGTGGCACGAAAAGGTCGACACCGGGAAAATGGACTTGGTCGTCGACCTGAACTTCCGCATGGACAGTTCTGCGCTGTACTCGGACATCGTGCTGCCGGCGGCGACGTTCTACGAAAAGAACGATCTCAACACGACCGACATGCACTCGTTCATTCACCCGTTGCAGGCCGCCGTGCCGCCCTGCTGGGAGTCGAAGAACGACTGGGACATCTTCAAGGGTATTGCGCTCGCCACGCAAGAAATGGCCAAGCGCCATCTGCCCACGCCGGTCAAGGACATCGTTGCGACACCGCTGTTGCACGACACGCCGGCCGAGATCGCGCAG
>JANMRV010000589.1:0-9111 GCA_031388685.1 Planctomycetota bacterium | reverse complement strand
GTCCTGAGGAAAAGGAGTGTCGGTGGCGCGCGGGTCCCAATGGAATGCGGCGCGCGCCTTGCGATTGCAGGGCGCGCGCCGCGTTCTCGAGTACTACCCAGTACTACTTACCTGTGCACTCGATCAGCAAGCGGCATTCGTCGAAGCCCCTGTTGATCGCATCCACGGCGTCGTTGATCTCGCTCCGCGTGGCGCCCGGCGTGGATTGGCCGGCCAGCGCGCGGTTGGCGAGTTCGAGCAATCCACCGACAGTCAACGGCAGTCCCGCTGTGGCCAGGGCATCGAAGACGTGGCTGCTGATGAAGACGGTCAGGACATCGTCGGGCGTCCCGAAGATTCCGTCCGGACCCGCGTCCGGCGCGTCATCCGCAGTGCCGTGCAGTCCATCGGGACCGACGTTCATGAGCTGCGTCGTCATGCTCTCGCAGATGCCAAGGCCCGAGAGGTCGGGATCGAGGCGCGTGTTGAGGGACAGCGTGATCACCTGTCCGAGAAACACGTTCTTGAATTTCGTGTTTTTCAGCGGGAGCGCAACGGGCGCGGTCTGGCAGCTCGCGGCGCCCAACAGCGCGTCGCCGATCGCCGGCAATGCCGCGGGAGCCGAGTTGGCGGGCAGGCGGGCGATCACGCAGGAACCATTGCCGGCCTGGATCCTGAGCGAACGTCCGGGCTTGCCGACGACGAGGTCAGTCGTGAGCAGGCTGTTGATCAGGTCGAGGCGAGAAAGGCCGTTGAACTGGCCGCCGCTGTTGCCGTACGCGCCCTGGGTCAGCGTGCAGAACTCCTCGCCGCCGCAGGCCTCCACGCTCAGCGAAGCGCAGGCTTCATCGAATCCGCAGTCGCCGCTGACGAGCACGCAGTACAGGCCAGCGTCATTCGCCGAGACGCCTTGCAGTGTCAACGTGTCGGTGGTCGCGGTCGGGATGAGCACCGGACCTGCGCCGTGGTCGACGGTCCAGACGTAACTGAAGGGACCGTTGCCGGCTGAGACACTGGTCGTGAACACGGCGTCCGCGCCGACGCAAACGTTTTGCGGCAGGAGGTCCGCGATCACGGTCGCATCACGCACGGTCAGCGTCGCGCAGGACTCCACGCCTCCGCACTCGTTGGTGACTGTGACGCAGTAGTTTCCCGCATCGGCAGCGTCGACGTCCGTCAGCACCAGCGTGTCGGTCGTGGCCCCCGGGATTGCGACTTCGCTGACTCCGTTGTCGAACGTCCAGGCATAAGTGAAGGGGCCGTTCCCGCTGGTCACGCCCGTGATGAAGACGGCGTCGTCGCCCGGGCAGACACTCTGGGGATCCAGGGTCGCGATCAACAGCGGCGGCGAAATGATGGGCTCGGCGGCACAGTCGTGATGGCCGTTCGGCAGGTTGTAGTCGAGTTGCAGTCTGAAGTAGCCCGGCTGGGTCGTGTTCACGCAGACCGACTGTTGATTCGTCGGCCCGCAGAAGAACGCGCCGGCAGTGTTCGCGGTGAGGTGCCAGACGTAGTTGGTGCCGGCAAAGTGGGAGCTGTAGACCAGCGCCTGGCCAGCACACGCAGTTCCCGGACCGTCGACGATACAGTCAGGGTCGGTGAAGGCAGCGGGCGGGCTGACGTGCGCGGCCACGCTGAGCTGCGGCGAAAGGTTCAAAAGTGCCAAGAGGGCGACGGAGGCGACTGCTGAGATTGGTTGGAAGAAGAACATGATGTGGTCCCGTGGCGGGAATTGAATGAAGGCTCGTAATGGAGTTTGAGAGGCGGCGGCGAACTGCGCCGCAGTACAAGGCTACACCACGAGCTGAAGTCGAGCGGGTATCGGCTCGTGCTGCGTCATGGGGCGCCCCGGCAGGCCCGTCGCACCCGCCAAGTCGGAAAAAATTTCACGCTCGCGCCGGCAGCGCCCTCGCCGGTCGCTCAGCCGCGCGGAACCGTGCACGAGGCGGCGACGATCCCGCCCTGCACTTCATCGAGCAACGCGGTCGAGAGCTTGTTGTACTCCTCGTCCGTATTCAGGCTGACGTCGTTCCAGCTGCCTTTTCCGCCGAAAACCCAGCTGCGCACGACACCGGCCAGCAGGTTCACGGATGTCTTCGGCCAGCCGCACTCGTCGAACACGCTGAGCATCGGCTCGGGCTGCGGCGGACCGTTCGTGATGATCTGCGCGCAGGCGCGGAAGTGCGTGTACCACTGGTCGAGCTTCTTGGACTGCGCGAATTGCGCGGCCTTGTTCAATTGATCCTGCAGGCGCTTGGAAGCTTCGGACACTTCGATCTTCGGCGGCACACCGTCGGCGCGGCCGGCGATGGCGAATTCGAAGCGCGGCGGAATGGTGACCGCGCGCGACTTGTACAGTTCCTCGAAACTCTTGCGATCGCTCTCGGGCACTTCCGGCAACGCGAGCACGGCCGTCAGGCTGTTGACCACGGGCATCGGCAATTGCTCGGGCAAATGGCGCAGCAGCGCCTGCCAGGGATTTTCGTTCGGCGTGCGCGGCAGGTTGGAGTGGCGCTTGGCGAGCTCTTCGCGGATGAAGGCGGCCTTGCTCGAGTTCATCAGGAACTCGAGCAGGTCGTCGACCTTGAGATCGACTTGCGGCGGCGTGATCATGCGCGGCGCGAAGATGTCGCAGTGATCGGCGAAGACCGCGAGCAGGAGCATCGGCGAAGCACCCTGCATGCCGGCCAGGATCGCGGGCGTGGTGCCTTCGGGCATGCCCTGCGGCGCCTGCAGTTGTCCCTTGATCAGGCGCAGTTGCTTCAACCCGTCGAGCGAGAGCAGCCAATCGCCGAGCGTCTTGCCCTCAGGGGCTTCCTTGGTGACGAAGCGCACCTGGGCGTACTTCTCCTTCGTGCCCGAGATGTCGAGCTTCAGAAGCTCTTCGACGGAATCGATGGCGGGCGAGCGCGTGCCGCTGACCTGGGCGTTGCCGAGGGCGATGACGAGCAGACTGATCAGATCGGTCGATTGCATGGGAGTGTCTTTGAGAGCGGTCGGGCGGCGAAAAAGGCGGAACAGTTTACCACGGCGGGGAGCGCATGACGCCGCCGGCCGGCAGGCCGAAAATCAGTGGCCCCAGAAGCCGACGCCGACGCTGAAGTTCGTCGAACCGTAGGGATCGGCCAGGACGCGTTCGAAGGTCATGCCGTTGGTGATCGCCTCGCCGTCAAAGGCGATGGCCCAGCGCAGATTGAGCGAGCGCAGATCGATATCTTCGATCGCGCGGCCGGCCGCCACGGGAAAAAGGACGATGAAGTTGGAACTGGCGCCCGCGGCGATCACCGGCGGGTCGTTGCTGACGAGCTGGGCCCCGCCGAAGGGTTCGAGCGCGCCCGAGAGCAGCTGCAGCGAATGTTGCTCGAGCGTGCAGGTCACGCTGCCCAGATTCTCGACGCGCATGCGGAACTCGACTTGCGGCGGCGCGCCCGTCTGCGTGTCCTCGCGGCGCACGCCGACGTACGAAACGATGGAGCGCGCCTGGCTACCGGGCTTGCTGCCGGCCGCGATCGCCTCGGTCGTCGACGGCGCAAAACGCGCGTCGTAGTACTTCGACACGCAGCCTGAAAGCAGCGTGACGGCCAGGCACAGTGCAAGTGCGAGAGTCTTCATGATCGGCGTCTACTTCTTCGCGCCCATGCGTTCCAAGCGCGCTTTGTAGCGCTCGTATAGTTCAGATTGACGGTTCTTCATCGTCTGTTGCACGCCGTCGATGAAGACCAGTTCGACCTTGGCGCGGATGTCGAGCAGGTCGCCCGCGCTGACGATCACGTCGCCGCGCTTGCCGACGGTCAGGCTGCCGAGCTCTTTCTCCAAGCCCAGCGTGCGCGCCGCATACAGCGTCACCGCGCGGACTGCTTCCTCGTGGGGCAGGCCGAAGGCGCAGGCCATCGCGGCATGGAACGCCACGTTGCGCGGGTTCTGGCGGTCCGCGGACTCGATTGCGAACGGCAGGCCGGCGCGCGCGAGCACGGCGGCATTCGCGTAACACGCTTCATAGGGATCGTAGGGGCTCGACGGAACGGCCAACACCGGGCCGATCACCAGCGGGCGCTGCTCGCGCACCAACGCATCGAGCACCTTCCAGCCTTCGTCGACTCCGTAGAGGATGACGTCGAGTTTCTGCTCCTTGGCGAAACGCAGCGCGTTCAGGATCGTCTGCGCGTTGTGCACGTGCAGCGCGATCTTCTTCTCGCCCCGCGCGAAGGGCGCGAGCGCGTGCAGTCGCGCGTCGAACAGTGGGGGAGCGCCGCCCAGCCGTGCAGCCTCATCGACCAGGCGCCCGTACTCGCGCGCCGATTCGAAGACCTTCTCGAGCTGCTTCTCCTCGTCGCTCTTTTTTTTCTACTTGGCCGTGTTCTGCGCGCTGGGATAAGCGACATGCAGCATGTCGCGGTCGACGGTCAACATCTCTTCCCAGGTGTCGCCCGACAGCTTCACGACGCAGGACTGCCCCATCAGCGGCCCGCCGCCCTGCGGCGAGGTTTGCGAGCGCGTGATGCCGTTGGCGCGCGTCACCGCGATGTGCGCGGAGTCCGCGTTGAGCGCCGCGCTCGCGCGCAAATCGGGCTGATTGCCGCCGATTTCGGCCAGGTCGTCGGTGCCGGCGACCGAATCGATCTCGAACAGACCCAGCGGCGTGTCGAGCGCGATCAGGCCGGGCCACACGTGTTTGCCGGTCACGTCGACCACGCGCGCGTTGGCGGGGATCGCGACGTCCTTGCCCAGGGCCACGATCCGGCCGTCCTGCAGCAGCAGGGTCGCGCCGGCGATTTCCGGGGCCGTGACGGGGTGGACCGTTCCACCGACCAGGGCGACCGTTTCGCCGCCCTCAGGCTTCCAGATCGAATCCGGCGCGGCAGCCGCTGGCAGTTCGCGCACCGGCGGGGGATTTTTCTCGAGGTCGAAGGCGTCGCGGCGCTCGAACTCGATTTCGCCATCGACCATCGTCCAGTCGACGCGCGCCAGCGAAGACAGCGGATCGCCGTTGAACAGCACCAGGTCCGCATCCTTGCCGACTTCGATCGAACCGACGCGCGCGTCGATGCCGAGTTGTTTCGCCGAATTGAGCGTCACCAGGGCGAGCGCGCGCACCGCATCCATGCCGGCGTAGCGGATCGACTTCGCGGCCTCGCTCTGCAGGCGGCGCACCATTTCCTCCGAATCGGAGTTGACCGAAGTCAAGACGCCGGCGGCGTCGAGCAGCGCGGCGTTGTGCGGGATCGCGTCGTAGGCCTCGATCTTGTAGGCCCACCAGTCGCCGAAGGTCGAACCGCCGACATTGGCCTTCGACATTTCGCTCGCGACCTTGTAGCCCTCGAGGACGTGCTGCAGCGTCTTGATCTTGAAGCCGTACTGATCGGCCACGCGCAAGAGCATCACGATTTCGTCGGCCCGGTAGCAATGCGAGTGCACGTCGATCGTGCCCTCCAGAATTCCGCGCAGGGCGTCGAGCCGGATGTCGCGGCGCGGCGGGATCGGGTCCTTGCCCGCGGCCTTCGCGCCCTCGTAGCTCTTCCATTCGGCGGCGTATTCGCGCGCGCGAGAGAAGGCGCGCAGGTAGAGCGCTTCGACACCCATGCGCGAATCGGGGAAGCGCGTGCCGCCGCCGCCGTTGGACTGCTTGGGATTCTCGCCGAGCGCGAATTTCACGCCTTCCTTCGCGCCAGGAAAGCGCAACTCGTCGGGCCGCCGATCGAACTTGAGCTTGATCACCTCGTGCCGACCGCCGATTGCGTTCGCCGAACCGTGCAGGAGGCGCGCCGCCGTCACGCCGCCGGCGAGGGCACGATAGATCGTCGAATCCTTGGGGTCGATCACGTCGGAGATGTCGACGTCGCAGGTGATCGAGAGCGTGCCCTCGTTGACCGAGCCGTCGATGGCCATGTGCGAGTGGTTGTCGATCACGCCCGGCGCGAGGTGCTTGCCAAGGCCGTCGAGCTCGAGCACGCCCGCGGGTACTGCGAGGGCCGCGCCGATCGCCGCGATGTCGCCTCCGCTCACGTACACGTCGCCCTGGAATTCGGGCGCGACGGCGGAGTGGATCGTCACGTTGCGGATCACGCACGTGCCACCTGTCTGCAGTTTCGGTTTGCGCAGCGCGTCGGTTTCGAAGACGTGATCGCCCGTCGGAGCGAGCGTGCCGAGCGCCAGGAAGGAGATCGAAGCGAGCGAGAGTTGGATATTCATCGTCGTGTCCCGGCGCTCAGCGCAGTTCCTCTTGTTTGGGTTTGCGCGCCGCGCTGAACGGAGACACGTTTTCACCACCGCCGCGGACCGACGTGGCATCGCCCGACCACGTTTCCGCGCTCAGCTCGCCGCTGAACTTCGTGGTGAATTCGCGCTCGCCGAAACTGAGCTTGAACTCGACCGAGAGTGTCGTGCCCGACAGGTGACCGGTGACGTCGGCGGTCTGCTCCGAATCGTCGCGCGGGTTTTTCGCCGTGTATTTTCCGCTGACTGTGCCGTCCGCGGCCATCTCGAGCGAGAGCTGCGCCGTGCGCTTGCCCTGACGGCCCTCGGTGGTCACCTCCCAGCGGCCCGCGGCGCTCAGTCCTTCCTTGGGTTTGCCGCCGGGAGCTTCTTTCTTCTTGATCTCGAATTCGTGCGCGAAGCCGTCGACGAACATCCAGGCGACCTGGGCGTCCTTGCCGAGCGGGTCGGCAGTCCACAACGCAAACGTCGCGTCTTTTCCAGGCGCGATCGCGCCGAGGCGATCGCCGAGGCCGAGCCACTGCGCCGGCGCCACGCACAGCGCGTTCATGGCGACTTCGCGCGGCAGACCGTTTTCGATCAGTGTGCGCACGCGCTTCAACAGCTCCGACGGCGAAGCACTGCCGCTGCCGAAGGCGAATGTCGCGCCGGCCGCCTGCAATTTCAGCGCGCAGTCGCGGCCCTTTTCCCACTCGGCGCGCTTGTCCTCGCGCACGCCCATGGGTTCTTCGTACTCCCAGAGCTTTGCCTCGTCCTTGTCGGACTTCGCCTTGTCGTCGGCCGCCTTCGTGTCCGCGGGCTTCGCTTCGCCCGGCTTTGCCTCGCCCGGCTTCGCTTCAGCCGGTTTGGACTCGACGGGCTCGACGGGCTTCGCTTCCGGCGGTTTTTCCGCGGGTTTCTGTTCGGCGGCAGGTGGCGCTTCCGCGGCCTTGGGCGGAGTCTCGGGCGCCTTGTCGGCCTCCGGTTTCTTCTCCTCGGCTTTTTTCTTGGCCGCTTCTTTTTCCTTCTCGTGCGGATCCTTCGGCTCTTCGCCCCACTCGAGCGTCAGCGCGACCGGGATCTTGCGCGCGGCCAGCAGCGCGGCGAGCTCGTGCGATCCGCGGCCACCCGCGATCGCGATGTCGATGCCTTCTTCGTCGGCGAGTTTGATCCAGCGTTCGATGGCGAGATCCGAATCCGCAGCGCACATCAGGCGCCGCTCGTGCAGGAGCAGCGGCCGCACGGCCGCGAGGTCCGCATCGAAGGGCGGCCTGGGACCGGGGCGACGCTGGTTGAAACGCAACTCGAGTTCACGTTGACGCTGGGCGTCGAGGAAGAACTGGCGCAGCTGGGCGACGAAGCCCATCGGAGTCCCGGGGTATCCCGGCCCGCTGGCGCGAAACTCCCCGTGATTGAAGGCGATCGGCAGCACGATCTGGTCGCGAGCCGCGGCGTCGCGGCTGGTGGCGAGCACGCTCGTGCCTGAGAGCAATTCGCCGCTCGGCGCACTGACGAGCCAGCCGAATCCCGCCTCGCGATAGCCCTTGGACTTGTCGCCGGCGAGCTCGAATACGTCGGACGCTCGAAAGGCAGGTGCGATGCCCTTGCGATTGGCCTCGCGCATGTCGATCTGGACGTCTGCCCGCGTGTTCGCGGGCACGTCGCGATCGACTTTGACCGCCGGCGGAGTGCAACCGGCCTGGGTGAACGCGTCGATGAACGCCGGAACGGCGAGTTGACCCTTGCCGTCGATGATGCGCACGCCGCCCGGCAAGGCTGCCCCGGCGTCGAGCACGCTCTCGATGCGCCCGTCGCGGAGCAGGATCGTCTTGCGCGGAGCATCTTCCTTGACCTCCAGGCGCACGTTTTCGATCGCCGTCGGCTGGGACAGCGAATGGGACTGCGCGCGGGCGGCGGGGCAGAGCGAAACGAGCGTCGCGAGGCAGAGCGCGGCAATCGGGACGCGGACGTAGGGACCTCGAAGCGTGAGCATGCGCATTTCCAGGGGTCGGGGGACTAAGACGGCGTTCCGGGGGGGACGCGCGCGGCATTGTGCCGTTCGCCCGGGATCGCCGAGTCCTGATTCCTGTTGCGCCACTCGAACGAGCGAGCAGGCGGCCTGCAGGAGGCGCACTTACGCACCTCGAACCGGTACTGCCCCTCATGATTGTGCAGCGATCCCCGACCTGGCATGCAGCCCTTGCACAATCATGAGGGGCAGTACCCCCCGGACCCTTCTTCCTGGGGCGGTGTGCCGCTAGCCTCCGCGCCCCCATGGAGCACAAGTCCCAACCCTCCGCAGGCGATCACAGTCCGCGCCCGCGCGCGCGGGCCGTGATCGCGATGTTGCTGATCACGGTCATCTGGGGCTGGTCTTTCATATGGATGAAGCAGGCCATCGGCGCCGGCGACGAGTGGCTGCGCGCGCTTGCCCCGCAGTCCGCCACCGGCGCCGAGTTCGCAAGCCACGGTCTTGTGTGCACGATCGGAGCGTTCATGGTGCTGCGTTTTGGCGCCGCGGCGCTCGCGCTGGCGCTCCTGTCCGCTCGTGCGCGGGCAGGCCTCGACGCCGCTGCCTGGCGCGGCGGACTCCTGCTCGGCGGCTTGCTCGTGCTCGGATTCTTCTTGCAGATGTTCGGGCTCAACTTCATCTCCGCTTCGGAGAGCGCGTTCCTGACCAGCCTCTATGTGCTGTTCACAGCCGCGATCCTGGCCCTGATGGCGCGCCGCGCTCCGCCGCCGCAACTGATGGTCGGCGCGTTGCTCGCCACGCTGGGCGCCGCTTACATCGGCGGACCGCCGCAGGTCTCGTTCGGCTTCGGCGAATGGCTGACGATCGCCAGCGCGTTCGTGTTCGCGCTGCACATCGTGTTCACCGACCGGGTCACACGGCGCGTCGAGCCGATGGCGGTCACGTTGACGTCGTTCATCGTCGTCGTG
>JANMRV010000554.1:0-1190 GCA_031388685.1 Planctomycetota bacterium | reverse complement strand
CCCTCTTTTATTTTTCCTTTTTATTGGGGGGGGGGGCCTGGGTATTCGGCCCCGGCCCCCCCGCTTCGATCGCGCGCGGGACGTACGGCGCCGGTAATAAACGCCGGTGGATTACCGGGCACGGTTCATGGTCCGACTGTGTATTCCAGTCCGTTCGTCAACGTGCTGTTGTTCGGGGCGGGGAGGCCGGGGTCGCGGCCCCAGAATTGACAATCGACCAGCGTGCCGGGGATTTGCAACGCTGCGAGCGGGGTTCCGCCGAGTGCGCCGACGGCAAAGGCGTTCATGTCGATCGAGTACACGCCGCTGCAGTCGTTCGTCGGCAGCGGCGAGCCCCCGGAATTGACCGGCACCGAGAGCTTGATCGGCGAGTTGACACAGCGCGTTCCGCCCTGGAACGGCGCGGCGGAGCGACCGGTGGTTCCGTAGAGCAGCAGTCCCTGCTTTTGATTGCGCACGTTCGAACCCTGCAGCGTGAAACCCGAACCAGTGGTCGCACTCGGCGCGCCGGCTCCGCCGATCGACGGCAGGCAACCCAGCGAGTTCACTTTTGCGGTGCAATAGGTCACGACGCTCACGGGATCGAAGCTCAGGTCGTCGCAGGCGAAGATGGGATCCACCCCACTCAACACGATGTGCGTGAATCCGCCGGGCGCGGCCACGGAGACCTGAGCCCACAACGTCACCTGCGCGCTGGTCGACGCGACCAGCGTGGGGCCGTCGTACGCCTCCAGCAGGAATTGTGTTCCCGAGGCGCACGCGACCCAGATGCTCGCCTGCACGACCCGCTGGTCGAAGCGGATGTCTTCGGGATCCCGCGGGACCCCGCCCGACATCAATGTGGCGAACGAGTGGAAGCCGAGGAAAGCGGTGCCGCTGTGCGCATTGAATCCCCAGTTGCCGCACTGATCGACCACCGCGCCGCCGTCGAGGGGGCCGGGACCGGTGAAGTGCACGCCGAGATTCGCGTACTGCTCGCGCAAGGCGTCCGTCGAGATGAAGACGCACGGCGTGCCCGGCAGCTCAAAGTCCACATTGACCGTTTGTGCGCTGGAGCTTGCGCTGAAAGCACCGACGGCGAGCAGCGCCGCGCCCAGCGTCGAAAACCGACTGAGAGAACGATGAATCACGACGGACTCCCTGGGACCACACAGCCCCGCAAACGCCACGGATCAGGACGCTCTCAATCT
>JANMRV010000517.1:0-4896 GCA_031388685.1 Planctomycetota bacterium | reverse complement strand
GCCTCGGCTTCATCTTCCAGTTCTTCAATCTCATCCCGACCCTGACCGTCGGCGAGAACTTGCTCTTCCCGCTCGAACTGCAATGCCGCACTGGAAAACCAGCCAAGGACCGCGCGCTCGCTCTGCTCTCGCGCGTAGGTCTCGCCGAACGCTGGGATTCCTTCCCTGACCGGCTGTCCGGCGGCGAGCAGCAGCGCGTCGCGATCGCGCGCGCCCTGGCCCACGATCCCGAGATCGTGCTCGCCGACGAGCCGACCGGCAATCTGGACGACGAGAGCGCGAAGGTCGTGATCGAACTTCTGCACGAGCTTTTGCGCCCTGCTGGAAAAACGCTGGTCCTCGTCACGCACAATCCGGCCTTCGCGCAGATCGCCGATCGCACGCTGCGCGTCGCGCACGGCCTGATCCACGAAGAAGCCCAACAGCGGTGAGCGCGCTCGTCACACTCGCCAGTCTGCGGGGCATCTCGCGACATCCCTGGCAGATCGGCCTCTCGCTGCTCGGCATTGCGCTCGGCGTGGCCGTCGTGGTCGGCATCGACCTCGCCAGCGCGTCGAGCCTGCGCGGCTTTCGCCTGTCGACGGAGGCCTTGACCGGAAGCGCGACCCATGAAATTCGCGCGGGCAGCGCGGGTCTCCCCCAGGAACTCTTCGCGCAACTTTGCATCGCGGTACCGGACGTGGCCATGGCTCCGGTGATCCAGGCGAACGCCCTCGTGATCGGCGAGACCGGCGCGATCCTTGGCGAGCGCCGCACGGCGCTGACTCTATTCGGTGTCGACCCGTTCAGCGAAACGAAGCTGCGACCTTGGCTCGCGGATCTGGACGCAGCCCACGGCGCGAACGACGGCCTGGCTTTGATCCGCGAACCCGCGACCGGCCTGATCTCCGCTGACACCGCGCAGCGACTCGGGCTCGCACGCGGCGATTCGCTGCGGCTGCGCATCGACAGTCGCGTCGAAAGCGTTCGCATTCTCGGCGTGATCGTGCCCGAGGGGCCGCGCGCGAAACTGGCGCTGGACGATCTTCTGGTGGTCGACATCGCCACGGCCCAGGAACTGTGCCATCAGCTCGGACGGATCACGCGCATCGATCTTGCGCTCCCCGAGGGCGAGCGCGGACTCGCCCGCGAAGCAAAGATCACGGCGCTGTTGCCGGCCGGCGCGAAGCTGGAACGCTCCGCGCTGCGCGCTCAGGGCCTGGAAGACATGACGCATGCTTTCCGCCTGAACCTGCGCGCGCTCTCGCTGCTCGCGCTCTTGGTCGGCGTGTTCCTGGTCTACAACACGATGACCTTTTCGGTGCTGCAGCGGCGGCCGCTGATCGCGACGCTGCGCACGCTGGGCGTCACGCGCGCACAGATTTTTTGCACGATCGCCGGCGAAGCGCTGTGGCTTGGAGTCATCGGCACCTGTCTGGGAATCTGGCTTGGAACCGAACTCGCGCAGCGGTTGATCGTGCTGATCTCGCAGACGATGAACGACTTGTACTTCGTCACTTCCGTGCGCGAAGTGCGCGTCGATTGGAGCATCGTGGCGCAAGCCGCGGCCCTGGGCGTCGGCGCCACGCTGCTCGGCGCTCTGCCGCCTGCGATCGAGGCGACGCGCGAGCGTCCGAGGCTCGCGCTGTCAGGGTCGAATCTGGAGAGCCGCTGGCGCGTCTTCGCGCCGCGCCTGTTCGCGCTCGGAGCCTGCAGCATCGCCGTGGCCCTGCTGCTGTTCTCGTTCGAAACTGCGAACCTCGTGCCGAGTTTCATCGGTCTCCTGTTCGTGGTGCTCAGCGTCGGGCTCTGGACACCGCTGCTCAGCGTGGCTTGCTCGCGGCTCGCGGCGCCGCTGTTCGGCCGGATGTTCGGCATGTTCGGCCGGCATGCCGCGCGCGGCATCGAAATGCATCTCTCGCGCACCTCGGTCGCGATCGCCGCCCTGGCGGTGGCGCTTTCGGCGACCATCGGCATGGGCGTGATGATCGACAGTTTTCGCTCGACCTTCGTCAAGTGGCTCGAACTTACGATCGAAGCGGACATTTACGTTTCTGCGCCGACCTTGGTGGCGAGCCACAACGAGAGCACGCTCGATCCGGCCTCGCTCAAGCTGTTGACCCAGGCACCCGGCGTGGCCGAATTCACGACCTATCGCGGCTTCGAAACCCGCCTGGAGGGCCGTCCGATCCACGCCGCCGCGATCACATTGAATCAGCGCCGAATGGAGTCCTTCGAGTTCAGCGATGCGCGCGCGGAAGAGGTCTGGCCTTTCTTCGACGGCAAGGACGCGTTGATCGTCACGGAGTCCTTCGGTTATCGCAGCAAGGTCGGCCGTGGAGACAGGCTCACACTTGCAACCGATCGCGGGCCGCGCGACTTCGAGGTGCTCGGAACTTATTCGGATTTCGCCAGCGACCAGGGCTTCGTGCTGATCTCGCGCGCCAGCTACGAGCGCTGCTTCGACGACCGCGGCGTGACTTCGACCGCGCTGTTTTGCGAGCCGGGTGTCGATGTCGAAGCCTTGGTGTCGCGACTGCGCGCGCTCGTCCCACAAGATCAGGCGATCACAATCCGATCGAACCGCGTGCTGCGCGAGGGTTCGCTGGTCGTGTTCGAGCGCACTTTTGCCATCACCGCGGTCCTGCGCCTGCTCGCCACGGCCGTCGCTTTCGTCGGTGTCTTGAGCGCGCTGCTGTCGCTCGAACTCGAACGCGCGCGCGAAATCGGCATCCTGCGCGCCCAGGGAGTCACGCCGCGCGAAGTTCGCCGCCTGGTGATCCTGGAGACTGGATTGATGGGCACGATCGCGGGGCTGATCGCCATGCCGCTCGGCTTTGCGTTGGCCATGGTGCTGATTCTGGTGATCAACAAGCGTTCGTTCGGTTGGTCGCTCGACCTGCAACTCGATCCGTGGCTGTTCGTGTCGACGCTGAGTCTCGCGCTCCTGGCCGCATTGCTGGCGGGCCTGTATCCGGCCTGGCGCATGTCTCGCTCGCGGCCGGCACTTGCGTTGAGGGGCGACTGACATGGGACGCAACACGGTTCTTGTACTGCCTTGGATCTTGGCAGCGCTGGCGCTCACGCTGCTCGCGCTATGGCTTGGTTCCCGCGATCAGCAGCGCTCGCCAGCGCGCGCCACGCTCAGCGTCGCGTCGATGCTCTCCGACGTGGGAGCGGCCGATTACCTGCGCGCCGAGCTGCCGCGCGAATTCGAATTTCCACGCGATCACGGGCCGCACGATGGCTTCCGCACCGAGTGGTGGTACTTCACCGGCAACCTGCAGACAGCCGCGGGCCGGCGCTTTGGATATCAGCTGACGTTTTTCCGCTCGGCGCTCGCGGCTAGCCCTAGCCCGCGCGAGTCGAGCTTTGCCGCCGGACATGCCTGGATGGCGCACCTGACTTTGAGCGACCTCGCAGCGAGCCGCTTTCACAGCTTCGAGCGCTACGCGCGCGAGGGTGGCGGAATCGCCGGGGCCGGCGGCGACGGCGGGCATCCGATCGAAGTCTGGCTGCGCGATTGGCGCTGCGAATTCGCTGCCTCGGGCGCGCCGATCACGCTCCTGGCGCGCGAAGCCGGAGTGGCGATCGCGCTGGAGCTTCGCCCCGACAAGGCGGCGGTGCTCAACGGCGACAGAGGACTCTCGCAGAAGAACGCTTCCGCGGGCGATGCTTCTTACTACTACTCGATGACCCGGCTTGGAACTCTCGGGCGCATCGAAGTGGACGGTGAATCGTTCGAGGTCAGGGGCGCGTCGTGGATGGACCGCGAATGGATGAGCGGCGCGCTCGGCGAAGAACAAGTCGGCTGGGACTGGTTCGCGCTGCAACTCGACGACGGCAGCGAACTGATGTGGTATCGCCTGCGGCGCAAGGACGGCAGCGTCGATCCGTGCAATGGCGGAACGTTCGTGGCCGCGGATGGATCGGCCAGGACGCTGCGCGCCGGCGAACTCGAACTCGGCGAGCAAGGCCGCTGGAAAAGCCCGCGCACAGGCGCCCAATATCCCAACCGTTGGACACTCGCCGTGCCCGAGTTGGATCTTGAACTCGAGGTCACGCCCGCGCTGGCCGACCAGGAACTCGACGTCACCTTCCGCTACTGGGAGGGCGCGGTCGACGTGCGCGGCAAACACGCGGGCCGCGAAGTGAAGGGCTCCGGCTACGTGGAACTCGTCGGTTACACCGAGCAGAAGCCGGGCAGTCTGTCGCGCGCGGCGCGTTGAGTTCAGCGCGGACTGTTTTTGCGCAGCAGCTGCGCGGCTTCCTGTGGGATCGACGGCGAAACTGCACGGCGCGGATCCAGGCGCATGAGCCGTTCGAGCAGAGCGCGCGATCTTCGCGCGAGCGCCTGATCGCCGGCATCAAGTCCCTGCTTCGCGATTCCAAGACTGCGCGCCGGATCGAAATTGTCGAAGCTCTTCATGGCCACGTCGAGTTCGATGTCGAGCGCCTCGGCAACTCGGCCGCGTTGGCGCAGTTCATTGGCCCACAGAAACCGCAGCAGCGCATCCTCGGGCCGCGCCTTCCAAGCCTCTTCGACCAAACGCGCGCGGCCCTCAGGATCGCCGCGCAATTGCAGCAGGATCGAGCGCAGGCGCACCGATTCGCTGTTTTGCGGAGCGCACGCATCGCAGGCGTCGAGGTCGCGCCGAACAAGCTCGAGCAGGCTCGCGCGTGCCGCACCGTCCAGGTTTTTCGCGCGTTCCAGCATCGACACGACAAGATGCTGCAGCGCGAAGACGCGATGGGCGGTCCAATCCTCGCGGAACGGCAGGACCAGACGCGCCTGCCTGCCGCGTTCCGCAAGCTGCTCGGCAGCGCGGTACTCCAGTTCGCAGCGCTCGCGCTCGCCGCGACCCTCGCGGATCTCTGCGAGTGCGCTGCGTGCCAGGAAGTGCGTCTCGAGCAGAT
>JANMRV010000486.1:0-1244 GCA_031388685.1 Planctomycetota bacterium | reverse complement strand
CAGTTCCTGCTCGAGCCGCTCGACGTGCGCTGCTTCGCTGAAATCGCGCCGCACGCGTTCTTGTCCCGCCGCTCCCATGCGCGCAGCGCGCTGCTCATCCAGGCACAGGCCTTCGATCGCGAGCGCCATGCCCGCGACGTCGCCGCGCGCGAGCAGGATTCCCGTGCGTTCCTGCTGCAACCATTCGCAGATGCCACCGACGTCGAAGGCGACGACCGGTTTGGCATGGGCCATGGCCTCGATACCGACCAGGCCGAAGGGTTCCTTCCAGGTCGAAGGCAGCACGACCACGCTCGATCTTTCGTACAGGCTTTCGATCTGTCCCGCGGACTGCCAGCCGGCGAAGTGCACGCGGGCTTGGAGGCCGTCGGCGACGACCTTGGCTTCGAGCCAGGCGCGCGCCGGCCCGTCGCCGGCGATGACCGCGCAAAACGGAGCCTGGATCCGAGCGGCCGCCGCAAGGAAAAGATCGAGGCCCTTGTCCGGCAACGTCAGGCGCGCGGGTGTGAAGACCAGCGGCGCCTTGCTCGCGGAGAGAAAACGCTCGGTTTCCTTCGCCAGCGCCGCGCGTGGAATCGACTTGCTGTTCGAACGCGTGAAGTAGGGGATCACGCTGACGTGTCCGTCCGCGTCGCCGGACTGCACCAGTTCGGACTTCATGTAGCGCGAAGCGACGATCAGTCGCCGGGCGCGCTTTGCGGTCTCGAACTCGAAGAACTTCTTCTTGAACTCGCCGACGCCTTCGATCCAGGGTTTGACGCGGCCTTGCTGGTGAAAACACGAGCAGCCGTCGGCCGTGAAATAACGCTCGAGACACACGCCGCCCAGCGGACGCTGACAGTTGTTCCCGTTGGAGAGGATCTTGTTCAGGCTCGGGCAGAAAATCGTGTGGTCCTGCACGAAACGCACGACTTTGCCGGAAGCCGAAAGCGCGGCGAACGTGCTCGCCTGGAGGCACGACAGGACCAGCAGCACGTCCGCGGCGCGCTCGCGCACGAGCTTGGACAATGCCTGCAACTGCGCGGGCGAAGCGCCTCCGTCGGAATAGACCGGGTTCACGAGGAGTTCACAGCCGCGCGGCAAGCCAAGCGCAGGCGTGCGCTTGGCTCCGGCGAGCAGCGTGACTTCGTGGCCGCGCTCGGCGAGTGCGGCGACGGCCTCGCCGGCGTAGCGTTCGCTGCCGCCGATCAGGCCATAGTTGTCGAGCGTGACCAGTATCTTCATCAGCCGATCGACATCAGGAA
>JANMRV010000479.1:0-3565 GCA_031388685.1 Planctomycetota bacterium | reverse complement strand
GGCCGAGGGTGGCGAACCACGGGGCGAGGACCAGGGAAACCACGCTCATCAGCTTGATCAGGATGTTCATCGCCGGCCCGGAGGTGTCTTTGAACGGATCGCCCACGGTGTCGCCGACCACGGCCGCCTTGTGAACCGCGCCGCCCTTGCCGCCGTACTCACCCGCTTCGATGAACTTCTTGGCGTTGTCCCAGGCGCCGCCGGCGTTGGCCATGAAGATCGCGAGCATCACGCTGGAGACCAGTGCGCCGGCGAGCATGCCGCCCAGGGTTTCGACGCCCATGAACTTGCCGACGAGGAGCGGCACGGCCACGGCCATGACGCCCGGAACGACCATCTGCTTGAGCGCGCCCTCGGTCGCGATCGCGACGCAGCGCTGGGTGTCCGGCGCGGCGGTGCCTTCCATGAGGCCCTTGATCTCGCGGAATTGCCGGCGGACTTCATCGACCATCTTGCTGGCCGCGTTGCCCACCGCGCGCATGGTCATGGCGCTGAACAGGAAGGGCAGGAAGCCTCCGATCAGGAGTCCGATCGTGACCATGGGCGTGTTGATGTTGAGCACCATCGTGCCATCGACCATCAGACGCTTGACGTCCTCCGAAGCGCCCGGGCGGGCGCCGAGTTCGCCGGCCTTCGTGCAGTAGGCGCTGAATAGCGCCAGGGCCGTCAGGGCCGCTGATCCGATCGCAAAACCCTTGCCGATCGCGGCGGTCGTGTTGCCGCAGGCGTCGAGCGAGTCCGTGCGCTGGCGAACTTCCTTGGGCAGGTGCGCCATCTCGGCCATGCCACCCGCGTTGTCCGCCACCGGGCCGTAGGCGTCGACCGCCAGAGAGATCCCCAAGGTCGAAAGCATGCCGACCGCGGACATGGCCACGCCGTAGACCCCGGCGAAGTGGTACGAGGTCCAGATCGCGCCGCAGATGAAGAGCACCGGCAGTGCCACCGATTCCATGCCCGTGGCCAGCCCGTGGATGATGTTCGTCGCCGCGCCCGTCTGAGATTGGAAGGCGATGTTCTTGACCGGCTTGTAGCTGCCGGACGTGTAGTAGTCGGTCAGCTTGCCGATGATCACGCCCGCCACAAGGCCGGCATTGATGGCGATGAACAGGCGCATGCCGTCGACACCGGCCGGCAGCTTGAGGGCGCCGTTGCAAAGCCACCAGGTCGCGGCCGCCGTGACGATCGAGGCCACGACCAGGCCGCGGAACAGCGCGCTCTGCAGTTGGCTTTCGTCCTTGGCCTTGACGAAGAACGCTCCGACGATCGAAGCCAGGATGCCTAGCGCCGAGACCGCCAGGGGCAGCACGACCATCGAGACCATCTGGGGATCCCCGCGGTAGGCGAAGAATCCGATCGACATGGCGGCGACGATCGAACCCGCGTAGGACTCGAAAAGGTCCGCGCCCATGCCGGCGACGTCGCCGACGTTGTCGCCGCCGTTGTACGCGATCACGGCCGGGTTGCGCGGGTCGTCTTCGGGGATACCGGCTTCGAGCTTGCCGACCAGGTCGCCGCCGATGTCCGCGGCCTTGGTGAAGATGCCGCCGCCGACGCGCGCGAAGAGCGCGATTGAACTTGCGCCGAAGCTGAATCCAAGCACGCTGTTCAGCGCCAGGTCCGTGATGTTGGTCAGGTTGTCCGTGTAGATGTAGGTGAAAAAGCACAGGCCCATGAGCGCGAGCCCGACCACGGTCATGCCCATGACGGTGCCCGAGCCGAAAGCAACTTGCAGTGCCTCACCGAGGGACGTGCGCGCGGCTTGGGTGCAGCGCACCGCGGCGCGGGTCGACGTGTACATGCCGAAGTAACCCGCGCCTGCCGACGCGATCGCGCCGCACGCGAAGGCAATCGCGGCCTTGGGACCCAGGTCGGCCGCGGCTCCGCCGAAGGCCATCACCACCGAGACGATCAAAATGAAGACCGCGACCCACTTGTATTCGGCGTGCAGGAACGCCTTGGCGCCGATCTGCACCTGGCGAGCGATCTCCTGCATCTTGGCGTCGCCCGGATCCTTGGCCATGATCCGCGTGAACGTGTAGATAGCGAAGGCCAAGGCCAGGAGGGCGGCCCCGACGGAGACGTAGAGGAAGTTGAGGTGGTCCATTTTGGGTGGGTATGGAAGCGAGGCGCCGTGGGTCGGCGCTCCCGGGGGCTCACAGAAGGATCAGCGGGTCCAGGCTGGCGCGGCGTCGTTCCGAGCGCGCGTCAGGGCCTGTCCCCGATCGATTTTGGGGGAGCAGTGTATCGGTGCCCACCTAGTCGTCAACGACACCGGGTCGGGGGCACCCCCCCGCGGGCGATCACCGGTTGGAGCCGGGGCGTTGCGGCCTGCTGTCGCCTGCGCGTCGTGGGGCCCCCCACCCGAAGGCTCGAACCGAGCCGGCACCGGGACGCCGGGCTTGCTGTGAGCTGGTTCCTGAATCGACGAGAGCTCCAGCCAACCTATATATGGGGGCGAGCTCCACCGGGAGAGCCCCGTTGCTTGATGCGGACAAGGGACTCCAAGGCCAGGCCCATGCCCCCGCGTCGCCATTGAATCGGCGGGAAGCACGGGTCAGCCGGGTCCATGTCGGCCGCGCTTTCGCCGAGGGAGAAGTGCTCGCCGCTCAGTTGCGAGTCGCGGCTGACTTCCAGGGCATGAGTCGAGGCTGCCATGACTGATCAATGGGAGTGACGGTGAGGAGTAACTGTCCCCATTCAAATGCGTCGTCGCTGTCGTGGCTGGCGGGGTCAGCCTTCGAGCTGGAGCACTGCCTGACGGCAATCAGCCTGCTCGCGGAAATCGGGCGACCGCCGTGGCGCTGTGGTTCCTCGCTGAATGAACCCAAGCAGCACGAGCAGCGCGGGCTTTGACCGTCACGATCTTCTGCATGCGGGCGTGTGTCTCGATGATCGAGCACAGCAATCAGCGGCGCGACACGCTCGAGTGGCATGAGCTGCTCGGTCCAGGCTTCCCAGCACTTGCCGCCGTAGCACGCAACTCCCGCACAGGCCGCGTCGGCCTGCTGACACTCTGTCATCCAAACCGGAACGATCTTTGAGTCCGGCGCGAGCTTCGCCACGGCCTGAACGAAGCGCGCGGCTGCATCGGGACCTAGCTTCGTCGCGCTGGTCCGAGGGCCATAGTCGCTCGTCCAGCGGCAAGCATCGTTTCCGCAGCCGCAAGCCGACGGCGCGCCCTGCAAGTCGTTCAAGTAGATCCGGCGCGGCTTGGGCAGGCCGACGAGCATGCGCGTCACACGCGCAAGCTGCGCGTCGAACGCCTCCGCAGAGGTGATCGGCACCCACGGGTAGTTCTTGATCACCTCATCCGGGCCGGGCGTCGCTGCAGCGGGGAAAAGTCGCCGCCATTCGCCATGGCCTTGCAGGCTCGCCATCCATTCAGGATGCGCGTCGGCGAGTTCCGGGCAACGCGCAATCTCGATCCAGTAGTCCAACGCGTGACCATCGAACGAAACGACCTTGTTCGCAGCCGCGAGATCCAAGGCTGCATCGCCGGTGAGCCGCAATGCGATGGCCGCATGTTCGATTGCCAGCCGTGAACTCCAGTCGCCGTCGAGCTCCT
>JANMRV010000467.1:0-10880 GCA_031388685.1 Planctomycetota bacterium | reverse complement strand
CGGCGCATGAAGCTGTTGACCAACAACCCCAAGAAGATCGCCGGGCTGGGCGGCTACGGCCTGGAACTGGTCGCGCAGCAGTCGCTGACGACTGAGCCTAACTCTAATAACATCAAGTATTTGCGAACGAAGCGCGACAAGATGGGGCACACGATGAAGGGCATCGAGTTGCCGCCAGAGGGGTCCTAGACCCGGACTTCGGCCGCGGCGGTGCCGCTCGGCACATGGCCAGCCCTGTCGGGCTCCATCCTGGGGCGTACGCGGACCCGAGTTGCGCTTGACGCCGTCACATTACGCCGTAATCTGACGGCATGGTAGTCAATTCGACAATTGCCCGATTGCTCGAACCGCCGCGGCAGTCCTGCTTCCTTTTCGGTCCGCGCGGCTCGGGCAAGAGCACCTGGGTGCGCGAGCGTTTTGGCGAAGCCGTACGCATCGATCTGCTCGACGAGGCTCGCTACCACGACTATCTCTCGCGCCCGGCTGCCTTCGGCGACGAACTGCGCGCGCTTCCGCCGGGAACGACAGTGTGTGTCGACGAGATTCAGCGCCTGCCCGCACTCCTGAATGAGGTCCATCGATTCATCGAGGAGCGCAAGCTGCGCTTCATCCTGTGCGGTTCGAGCGCGCGCAAGCTCAAGCAGCACGGAACGAATCTGCTCGCCGGGCGTGCGGTAAGACGCGAGCTCCATCCGTTCGTGCCCGCCGAATTGGGGGCCGAATTCGAACTCGAGGCGGCACTCACCCACGGCACCCTGCCCGTGATTTGGCGTTCTCCCGACCGGGCGGACGCGCTCGCGGCTTACGCGCGCATGTACCTGCGCGAGGAGATCCAGGCCGAGGCCCTGGTCCGAAATCTGCCTGGTTTCGCACGCTTTTTGTCGGTCGCGGGGATTTTCCACGGTCAGGTGCTGAACACTTCGAGTCTGGCCCGCGACGCGCAGGTTTCGCGCACGACCGTCAACGGCTACCTCGAAATCTTGGAGGACACGCTGCTCGCGTTTCGCTTGCCCGCGTACGAGGCGCGACTGCGCGTTCGCGAAAAGAAACACCCCAAGCTCTACTGGATCGACGCCGGCATCGCGCGTGCCGTGCGCGGGCACCTCGCTCGTCCCAATCGAGAGGAACTTGGAGCACTGCTCGAAGGTTGGGTGGCCAACCTGCTCAGGACCCACAACGACTACGATCCGCTCTTCGACGGATGTTCCTACTGGGCGCCGGCCGAAGCGGCTCGCACCGAGGTCGACTTCGTCCTGCGGCGCGGCCGAGATTTGATCGCGATTGAGGTCAAGTCCGCTGATCGTGTCGGCCCCGAGGATTTCCGCGGCCTCAAAGCGATCGCCGATCTGCCGCACCTGGTCCGGCGCTTGCTCATCTATCGCGGGGCGCGCAAGTTGAAGACCGCTGAAGGCGTCGAAGTGTGGCCGATCGAGAGGTTTCACGACGCGCTGGCTGACAAGAGTCTGTGGCCGTAAGGGCGCTCTTCGATTCCTCGACTCGCACGACGGTCCGGAGAGCGTCCGACCTGCCGGCGGGCCGCGGCTGTTCCTGCCTGCCCATCGGGGCCGCGCACGCAGCGGAGAACTTGGGAGGACGAGGCACGGATCTGTTCCAAACGAGATCGGCGGGCAGAGCCTAACGCTAGGAATTTCAGTGACTTATGGAAGAGGCGCGACAGGATGGGCCGTACGATGAAGGGCCTCGAGTTGACGCCCGAACCTCCGCGCGGGGAATAGGACCGCGCCCCTGGCGTCCTTAGGATGTCATGGGAGCGATCTTGAAGATGCAGCCAGCACCGCGCGAGGACGTTTCGCTCGTCGAAGAGACCTTGGCGGGCCATCAACTGTCCTTCCAGTTGCTCGTCGAGCGCTATCAGGACCGCATGTTCGGACTGGTGCGCCACTACACGCGCAACCCGGTCGAGATCGAGGACATCGTCCAGGACACGTTCCTCAAGGCGTACACGCGGCTGCAGAGCTTTCAGCAGCAGTCGTCCTTCTATACGTGGCTGTGTCGCATCGCGATCAACACCGCGCTCGACTTTCACAAGCGCCACGGCCGCAACCCGGTCCAGGCGGTCGAGGATCCGGAGCTTGCGACCGCGGCTGACCGGGTCGGACGCGGCGGGCCTTCGGTGCCGGCGCCCGACGCGCGCATGGAGCGCGCTGAGATTCAACTGATCACCCAGAAGGTCCTCGAGGAGCTGCCGGAGATCTTCCGGACGGTCCTCGTGCTGCGCGAGTTCGAGGACATGGCCTACCAGGACATGGCCGACGTGCTCGGCATTTCGATCGGCACCGTCGAGTCGCGCCTGTTCCGCGCCCGCGCCCGCTTCAAAGACAAACTACTGCAGATGCACCCCGAGTTCGGGGGTAATTAGGCTCAACATGGACTTCACTTGCCAAGACGCCCTGCCGCTCGTTCCGAGCTACCTCGACGGGGAATTGACCGAGGTGCGCGCCGGTTTGCTGCGCAAGCATTTGCTCGATTGCTCCGCCTGCCGCACCAATGCCCAGGATGGCAAAGCTCTCGCGCGTTGGTTCCCCAGGCCCGAGCGGCTGGAGTTCGCACCGCCCACCGGTTTCTCGGCGCGGGTCGCGCGCCGTGCCTTTGCAGGCGACGCTGGAGTTCATATTGAGGTGGCGAGCGAGTCTGCGCCCGAGGGCGGACGTTTGCTCCAGTTCGTGCTCACCCTGACCGCCGCCGCTGCCGCGATCATGCTGATCTCGGCAATTGCCCTTCGCGATCAACGCCTGCCCAACGCGGGCAGTCTGCGGGCTTCGAATTCGCCGGCTTCGGTCGAGCAGGTCGTCCGCAAGCTCGAGGAGCTGAATCGCCTCGAGGGCGCGCCTGGGGCCGTGACGCCGGGCAACCAGGCCGCGCCAGGCAGCGTCAAGGCACCGCCGGCACCCGCCCGCAAGCCCTAGAGACGCAGCCTGTGTCGAACCTGAAGTTCTGGATCCTGCTGCTCGCCCTGGCGGCCTTTGGCGGCGGCCTGGGTGTCGGCTGGTTTGCCGCCAACCGGGTCAAGGATCGCGAGGCGCGCGCCCAGAATCTGGGCCCCTTCACGGGTTTCCAAAGCGAGTTCGTGCGCACGTTCAAGATCTCGCCCGAACGCGCGCGGTTGCTCGGTGAAATGCTGGCCTGCTATCAGCGCGACATCGATCAGCTGGAGCAGGACCAACTCGAGAGCGGCCGCGGTGAGCTCGAGGGCAAGCTGCAGAAGTTGGCACTTACGTACCGCGAGCGGATTCGCAATAGTGTTCTGCCCGAAGGTCAGCGGTCGGAGTACGACCGCCTGGCTGCCGGCATCGACTGGAAGACGAGCAACTGATCCATGGCCAAGTCCTGTGGCATCCGCATCGGCCCCAAGCGCTACGAAATCGTGGTGCTCGACGGCTCGGCCAAGAAGCATCGCATCACCGCCTTCAAGGCCGGTGAGTTCCCCTTCGGCGGGGCCGACCACGCCGTCGAGGCGGCGCGCATCCTCAAGGAGGCCGCCAAGACCCACAATATTCCCCACGACAGTGTGGGCGTGGCGATCGATTCCGGCCTGGCCGCCTTCCGTACGATCAAGTTGCCCTTCTCCGATCCGGCCAAGATCGAGGAGGTGCTGAAGTTCGAGGTCGAGAGCCAGCTGCCGCAGTGGGCGATCGACGATGTGGTGGTCGACTGGTGCGCGCGCGACCAGAACGACAAGGAGAGCGACCTGCTCGTCACTGCCGTGCCGAAGGCCGAAATCGCCAAGGTGCTCGAGATCGCGACCAAGGCCGGCATCGAGCCGCTCGAAGTCGAGATCGAGGCTTCCGCGATGGTCAACGCGGCCATGACCGCGGACATCTGCCATATCAATGATGCGCAGGTCCTGGTCCACATCGGCGAGAGTTCGACCGCGGTGGTGGTCGTCGATGGGGGACGCGTGCGTTCGATGCGCGCGATTCATATTGGTGCGCTGTCGCACGACAGCGGCACGCAGGAGGCCGAAGCCGCGCCCGCCGAGGTCGCGCCGTCCGCCGGCGACGAGACCACGCCTGCGCCGAAAGCCGCGACGCTCGCGAACCCGACGTCGCCCGAAGAGCTTCAACGCCTGCTCGAGCACGCCGTCTCGCGCATCCGTCGTGAACTCGGCCGCACGGTCTCGGGCGCGCGCACGACCAACCCGATCGATGCGATCTACGTCTGCGGCATCGAGTTGCCCGACTTGATCGGCACCAAGGTGCTCGACCTGCCGATTTACGCCCTCGATGTTTTCGAGGAGGACTCCGGCCAGCCGCTCGAGGGAGTCGGTCCGCTCGTGGTCGCCTACGGGGCCGCGCTGCGCCAACTTGGCGCGGTCGCGCAGCCCGCATCGTTGCGCCGCGAGGAGTTGCGTTACTCGGGTGCTTTCGAGCGCATCGAGCTTCCGCTTGCGGTGGCTTCTCTGTTGCTCGTGACGTTGCTCGCCGTCTTCGTGATCTTCGAGACGAAGCTTGGTCAGTTGCGCGACGGCGACGTCGATTATTGGCGGCGTTGGGCGAACCGGTACATGCTCGGCGACCCGGCTTCGGGCAAGGGCGGCGATCTCGATCAGCCGCCGAAGCCGCTCAAGGACTATCTCGACGGCGTGCGCACGGCGAGCAAGCTGGCCGGTGTTTCTGACAAGGACAATCCGGAGATCGATCCCGATCGCACGCGGCTCGAGCAGCTCAAGAACGAGCAGCGCCTGCTGCGCCTCGAGGTAGCCAAGCTCGACAAGGCGCTCGGCAACACGGGCGAGGTCACGCAGCCGCAATCGGCGCTCGAGGGCACGGTGATGACGCTCGACGTGCTGACCGAACTTGGCGAGGCGCAAGTCGGTCGCGTCGCGATCCGCAAGCTCAACGCCCAGTACTTGCCGGGCCGCAGCAACGGCACGGACAAGGTCGAGATCCAGGTCGACTTCACTTTCTTCGCCAACGACTCCGTGACCGCGACCTCGAATCTCGAGCGTTACATCAGCGCGTTGCGCGAGAAGCCGTGGGTCGTCGAGGTGGACCAGGGCGGCAGCAAGCCCTTGCCCGAGAACCCCGCCGACAACAAAGGCATCTACACCGAGTCGTTCAAGGTGCGCTGTGATCTGTCCAAGATCGTGCGCAAAGCCACGGTAGCAGGAGCATGAAGAACGCACTCGCCAACATGACCCTTGCGCGCTGGATCATCGTGGTCTCGCTGCTCGCTTCGATCGGCCTGGGCTACTACGGCTACAACCTGCACACTCGGCGCCTGGAGCTCGAGTCCGCCCTGAAGACCGAAGTCCGCGCCGTCGCCCTCGATCTGCGCACACTCGCGCGCCAATACTCCGTTCTCTCCAAGCAAGTCGACCGCGAGGGTTTTTCTGAAAACGTGAAGGATCCCGCGACCTACATCCGCCAGATCGCCGCCGGCAAGGACGTTCAGATCGGCGACATCACCGTCGACCCGCCTTCCGAGGCCGAGAACATCAAGGGCGTGCTCGACACACGGTATGGGATGAAGCCGAGTAGTCGTGATCGCGGGTATGGGCGGCTGAATATTGCGAATTTCTTGTTCAAGCTCGAGAGCGAGAGCCGGCGGATGCGCGTGACGAGGTTGCGCATGGAGCCGGAGGCGAAGAGCGTGAGGCCGGAGACGGTGCTGGAGAGCGATTCGTGGAGATGGGAGGCGGAGGTGACGACGAGGACGAAGATTGAGGCGCCGCCGCCGGTAGGTGCGCGCTGAGCGGGGGGCTTCTCCGGTCAACGTTGGGTTCAGTGCCTGCGAGTCGGAGAGCGACCGCGGCTTAGACCTTTCCAGGCGCTGGAAGCGAGCAGATAGGCGGCGAACGGGAGTCCATCGCGATCAGGCTGTAGTGCTTGAGTGAGCCGACCGCGGCGCCATGGGCTTGCGTGCTTACGCGCCTTCTCCCACAGACGTCAGATGCAGAGCCTCGGCCTTCAGAATGCAACCGCGTAGTTGCGCCGCAAGGACGCGCACGTTGGGCTCGAGCACCATCGAGTCATGGTTGCCCGGCATTTCGAATATTTGAACCTTGGCGACATGCGGTGACCAGCCATTGTCGTTGAAGACGAGTTCACGAGCTGAGTTCGCCACGCGTTGACCGGACAGTCGATACGCCTCGTCGAGCTTGGGCCGGAACAGGGCCACTTCTCGCGGATAGGGTCTGAGCTCGTAGTGTTCGAGGGCGCGGCGAAAGGCGGCTTCGATGTCCTTGTTGTGGAAACTGGATGGGTCCTCGTGCCGGCCGTTCCTTGAAGCGCGTCGGCCCAGGCGTCCCAGCTCCCATCGCACACGGTCGCGGGCCCAGTTGGGGATGTACACGGGGCCGAGTCGCTTGAGACGCTGCACGTGGATCTTGGCTTTGTCCACCGAACTCAGGGGCGCTGATCTGGGCAGTGGAGTGTCAAGGAACACCAGCAACGCCACCTCTTCCCCGACTGCGAGCAGCTGCTGAGCCATCTCAAGGGCCGTGATGCCGCCGCCCGAGAAGCCTCCGAGCAGGTACGGACCAGAGGGCTGAACAGTGCGCATCTCGGTCAGGTAGTCGCGCGCCGTATCCGCGAAGCTCTCGTGCGGCGCATTCTCGCCGTACAGCCCGCGCGCCTGAAGAGCGTAGAACGGTCGGTCGGTGCCGATCAGGTGCGCGAGATGCCGCAGGTTCAAGACGTTGCCGAACATCCCCGCAACCAGGAAGAAGGGTCGCGTGCCGCTTGGCTGCCCCGAGTGCATCCGAACGAGGTGGGTGTAACGCGAGCGAGGCGGTTCGTCGCGCGGCGCCCGACCTGCCTCCCCGCCATAGCGTTCCTTCAGAAGTTGGGCGCAACGCGCAATCGTCGGCGCTTCGAAGAGCACGGAGATCGGCAGGTCCGCGTGGTAGGCCTGCCTGATCTTGGCAAACAGCCTCACCGCGATCAGCGAGTGCCCGCCGAGATCGAAGAAACTGTCCTCGACGCCGACGCGGTCAATTCCGAGCAGCTCTTCCCAGTAGCTCACCAGGGTGCGTTCGATCTCGTTTCGCGGCGCGACATAGTCCTGGTCAAGCCGAGGGCGCTCGAAGCGGGCACCGTCGGATCCTCGCTCGGGCAGGCTGCGGTTGGCCTGTTCGATGAGGGCGTTGATGTCGATCGACGAGACGATTCGAACCGCCGGTCCGTCGGCGCGCAGGAGCCGATCAAGGGCCTCCATCCCTTCCGGAGCGCAGATGCCCTGCTCGAGATTGGAGTGAAACATCAGCTCCGCGGGCGAGAGCCGCCTGCCCGCAGTTCCTTGGCTAGCATCGATCTCAAGCTCCGACGCGATAGGTTGTCGCGCCACGGCGAAGCCACCACCCGCGGGAGTTCGTTTGAGCGAGAGCTTCGAGATCTCGACGAGTATCAGGCCATCGGCGTCGGCAAACGTGACATCGAAGCAGGCGATGTCCCTGTCGGCGCGATTCTCCGCGTGACTTCGGACCCAGCTCCACACATGGCGGGGCAGTGGCCTGTGAATCTTGATGCTCTCGTATGCGAGTGGCACCCAGAGTTGGTCCGATTCGTCGTAGCCCTCGATGAGGTCGATCGCGAAACCGGTCCCGACATCCAGCAGTGCGGGATGAAGTCGGAAGTCGTCGAGGTCGGTCGCAAATGCCTCAGGCACTTCAAGCCGCCCAAGCGCTTCACCTGTGCCGATGAACTTCTGGCGCAGCACGCCCCAGCGAGGGCCGAAATTGAGGAACGCTTCCTGCCCGCCACGAATGCCGGAGGTGACTACTTTCGAGCGACTTTGTATCTCGGCCAGATCCAGCGTCGGCGGTTGTGCGAGCGGACGCAGCAGCAGCTTGGCCTGCGCGTGGAGTTCCCAGCCACTCAATCCTCCGTCGATATCGCGCTTGCCTAGCACCTCGAAGTCGTAGCCCGCTTGGCTGGGCTGCATGCGAATGCGAATGCGCCGGCAATCGCCGTCGTCAACCTGCAGTGGCCGAAGAAAGAAAAGGTCGCGAATTTCGAACGGCCGCTCAGTCTCGAGTTCCGCCAGCGCCGCGCGCGCGATTTCGACATAGCCGGTGCCCGGCACGAGCGCGTGGCCTTCGCGCGTGCGGTGTTCATCGAGAATCCAGTGCGTTCTGGGTGCCAGCGTGGTCTCGAACCACGGCGGCACGTCGCCCGTCTGCACTAGCGCGTCGAGCAAGCTGTGCCTGGTCGGTTGGCGGATCTCGGCCGACGGCGCAGAGGCACCACCCGCGGCTGCACGCGCCGCCATGCCGACGTCTTTCCACAGACCCCAGTTGATCGCGAGGACCATGCGTCCCGGTTTTCCAGTTTGCTGGTCGGCGTAGGCGTTGAGAAAAGCGTTTGCCGCCACGTAGTCCACTTGGCCGGCCGGAGCAGTCGCGGTACTCGTGGAGGAAAAGAGCACCAACAACGCCAACGGCTTGTCCTCGAACAAAGTGGCGAGCACCTGCGTGCCGTGCAATTTCGGTGCGAACACGTCCTCCGACTGCGACTGCGTCTTGGCGAGGATCAGCTCGTCGCGCAGTACTCCCGCGGTGTGAAAGACGCCGTTCAGAGTGCCGAAGCGCGCCTCGGCTTCGCGCACGACCTCGCGCATGGCAATCAGGTTCGTGACGTCAGCGGCGGCATACAGCACTTCAGCTCCGCCCTCTTCCAGCTCGCGCACTTGGAGGATTCGCCGGCTGGTCGGGTGTTCGAAGCCGTTCACGCGCAACCATTCATTCCACTGCGCGCGCGCCGGCAGTGGCGTGCGGCCGACCAGGACGAGGCGGGCGCGCGCAATGCTCGCCAGATGCTTCGCCAGCGCAAAGCCAATGCCGCCGAGGCCGCCCGTGATGAGATAGGTTCCGCCTTCGACCAAACGAATGCGCGATTCCGCGCCCGGTTTCTTTAGCGCTCGCGGCCGGTAGGCCTGCACTCTGCGCGTGCCGCCGCGATAGGCAACGACCGCATTCGCGGGCGCCGCGAAGAGTTCTGCCGCGACCTGATCGGCGGCACTCGAGATCGCCCCGGCCAGCGCGCGGCGGTCGCGGAGCCGCTTCGTCCTGAGCACGGGCAACTCGACGTCCACGCTGACGCATGTGAAGCCCGCGAACTCTCGCGGGATCACCTTGCAAGGACCCAGTGCCATTGCCTTTTCCGGATAGAGCAGCGGCTCGGCGCCGGCTTTCTGCATGCCGCTGCTGACCACGGTCCAGTGGATCGGGCCCTTGACGCCCTCGCTGCCCAGCGCCTGTGCCAGGAAGAAGAGGCTGTAGTAACCGCCTTCGAGATTGCGATGGAAGAAGCTCGAACCCGGGCGAAAACTTTCCTCGGTGGATGCGAGCCACAGATGCACGATGCGGTCCGGTAATTTTCCGGCGCCGACAAGATCGCGCACCAACGCGTCGTAACCCTCGCGTCCAAGCTCCACGGAGAGCGAGTAGCGATTCGTGTTGAATTGGCGGTAAGCGTCGCCCTCGCGGACCTCCAACACTTCCTGTCCCTGTTCGCGCAAGCGGCGCGCGATCTCCTCGCCCAGCCCGCTCCCGTCGAGGAAGAGGAGCCAGGTGTGTTTCGCGGCGGGGATTTGCGGAACGCACGGGACATCCTCCCACGTCGGAACAAAACCCCAGGAGTCGAGCTCAGCCAGGCGCTGCAGTGGCGCTGGGCCTTCGGGCTCGAGTGCGCGCGAAACGCCCGGCTCGATCCAGTAGCGTTGTCGCTGGAAGGGATACGTCGGTAGAGAGACGCGGCGGCGACGTTCGCCGGGCCATAGACGCTGCGGATCGAACTCGCGTCCGCAGGCCCACAGGCGGCCGTAGGCGGTCAGGAAGAACTCGGAGTCGTCAACGTGCTCGTCTGGATGGCGCAGCGAAGGAATGGCGGCATGCCCCGCCCGGAAGCCGGGCTGCTGCTTCAGCAGCGAACTCAAGGTTCGCCCCGGTCCGATCTCGAGGAAGACACACTCGGGATCCTCCAGCAGCTTCGCCGCGGCGCGCGAGAACTGCACCGTGTGGCGCAAATGATCGACCCAGTAATCGGGGCTGGTCGCCTGCTCGGAAGTGATCCAGGTCCCCGTGCGGTTCGAGAGGAATGGAATCTGTGGCGGGCGCAGAGAGATGCTGCGCAGATAGGCCGCGAAGCGGCTAAGGATTGGATCGAGCATGCGCGAGTGCGCCGCGATCGAAATCGAGATTCGCTGGGCTTCCACGCCTCGACCAGCCAATTTCAGCGCGAAAGCGTCGAGTGCTTCGGCGGGGCCTGAAACCACGCAGAGGTTTGGTGCATTGACTACGCCAAGCTCCAAGTTCGGGCCGAGCAACGGCTCGAGTGCCTCTCGGCTCAACGCCACTGAAAGCATGCCGCCCCGCGGGACTGACTCGAATAGCTGACCACGCAAAGTCACGAGTCCCAGGCAGTCCTCGAAGGACATCACACCTGCGAGGCATGCGGCTGTGTTCTCGCCCACGCTGTGTCCGAGCAGCGCCTTGGGCAGCACACCCCAAGACATCCACAGCTGTGCCAGCGCGAACTCGGTGATGAAGATCGCGGGCAACTGCACGGAGGGTCGTTCAAACTCCTTCGCCGCCGCGGCGAGATTTTCGGCGTCGCAGAACCAGAGCTGGCGCAAGTCCACATCCAACTTGCCTTTCAGCAAAGCGAGGCCGCGGTCGACGTGTTCGCGATAGACCGGTTCGTTGCGGTAGAGATCTGCGCCCATGCGCGGGTACTGAGCGCCGCCGCCCGGCAGCAGGAAAGCAACGCTGGGCGGCCGCTCGGCAGATGTGTGGGTGAAGACCCGCTGAGGATCGTTGGACTGGAGCAGCGCGATCGCCTCCTCGCGACTGGAGGCGCACAGCACGCGTCGGACGCTGAAGGCTCGACGCCCGATAGCGAGTGTGCGCGCGACATCGT
>JANMRV010000446.1:0-8023 GCA_031388685.1 Planctomycetota bacterium | reverse complement strand
AGGTACCCCAAGCACGTCCCTTCGTCAGGAAAGGCACGCACGAACTCCCGATAGGTGTCGGGGAAGTCGCGCCCAGGGACTGGCACCGTCGTGTCCACCACAACATCTTGGGCCAGGAGGAGCTAACCGACCAGCCCGCTTTTGGAAAATAGGATTGCACCGGTCGCAGACAGCGCTTATGAACGCCACGTCATGTGTCTCGCCCCCGCGCGTCGATGCTCCGGTTGCCGGGGAAAAAGGGGGGCCTCCTGCCTGTTACCCAAGACCAAAAACCATGAACTCGATCGGTCAACTTCCCTTCAACAGCCTGTTCGGAGTCTTCACCCTGGTTGTGATGCCATGGGTTATTACGTCGCCGCGTACCACAGTCCCGCTCCTTACGGACCAGGATTGTGGTACCCCCTCCAACCAAACGACGCTCGGTGTGGAAAAGTGTAACACCTCAACGTTTCACGATGACGACTCTGATCAATATTTCGCGGAAAGTGCTGCAAAACGTGAAGTAAAAGAGCAGCTATGCGTTGATTCCGGCGTGGTTTGCAAAATCTGTACGGGTGGACTTCAGTGTGCCCGTAGCATGGCGAATGGGAGTGGGGGGACCTGGTCATTTACTTACACGTTTGTTGTCGGCCCGCCGTCTGGCTGGACGGTCTGCGCGAAATATACGGGTAATTACGTCATAAACTGCGCGGCTTGCCCGTAACAAATAATCAGCCTACGCGCGCGCCAGCAGTGTACCTTATTTTCCCTGATTGATCTACAGCCTTGCGCGGGCCGCAAGGCTGTAGATTGTACATAATCATTGGAGCTTCTCATGACCTCTCAAGTCAAAGTCGGCATCATCCTTGTGACATTGACGCTTGTAGGACTGACACTGCTTGCATATCTGCAGTCGCATTCTACAGCACGCCGCCGGTCCTTGGCTGATCAAAGTAAGCGCATCAATGAGCCCCTGAAGCCAAATGCTTCTTCGCCAAATGCTACGGATCGTCATCTGCCCAACCCTGAGGACGAGGATGCGAGTACGGCATTTTCAGCATCTATTGCTGTTTCGTTGAGGAATGATTCGCTGGCGTTGGTTCCATATCCCAGTCGAGTCGTCATTAGGGGCGATCAGTTGCACGAAGTGGTGACGCTTGCAGCACCGGAAGGTCGCTGGAAGGGCGAACTCATCAATGATAATTACCAGGTTGTCGCTGTCGAGGGCGCAGAAGACGTTCCGCTGATAATGGAGAGCGCCTCGATATCTCGGACCAGTCGAGACGTGTTGATCATAGTGGAAGTTTCGAATGTCTGGCACCTGGAAGTAGTCGATGCCGTAGACGGACGCCAACTAATCGACGTGAGTATCAGCAGTATCGATCCTGGTGACGAAATGAATTCTGGGTTACTTGCCTTGGATAAAGCAGAAGGCGACACAGACTTACTGCGTTCTTCCATAATTCGCACAGGTACTGCAAGCCCCTTAACCATTGCCGAGAACGACTCCAAGGGATTGTTCTTAGCCAGCGCCCCAGGCCATCTTTCTAAGGCCTTCAAGCGAAATAGATTTCAAAAAAACGTGACTATTTCGCTCGTGCCGGGTGGAACGTTATCAGTCAAAGGCAGCACTGCACTGGACTCATTTCTCACCGGGCTTCGCGACTCGTCCTCAAATGAAGTACAACCAGTACTTGGAATCGCCAGCCCATCATCCCGAACGAAGTCATGGGAAACCGATGTGCGTGCGGGGTTTAGCGGAGTCGCTAGGTCAGTACCCGTCGGCAATGCGATTGTAACTTTGGAGGTCCGCGGGGAATTCGGTACGACCATGGTGTTCAAGAAGGCTGTTGCCATCGCAGCCGGAATGGAAAGCACTGTATCGCTAACTCCAATTCCACAAGAGCCTCCGCCTCCACTCTCAGATCAGAAGTGTCGCTCGATCACTGCGACGGTAATCCTTCCACAGCGTCCTGAGGAACTACCGAAGGAGCTTCGAGCCGAATGCTCGTTACAACTTTCGAAGCTGCAAGACGGCGAATGGGGCGTCGTCAACACCAGGTCTGTTGGGTCCGTGCCCGGGGAGCAGAAGGATTTAGGTCCATTCCATTTCAATTGTCTCTCGAGCGGGGCGTACAGAATCGCTTTCTTGCCGACCGGTCGGCATGTAGACTGCCACCTGGGCACGAGTGACCAGCAGCTCATACTTGAGTGCTCGGATCTTTGCTTTGTGCGCATTGTCAAAACACCTGAATCAAACTGTGCTGGCCAGGTTCGGATTCCATGGTCCTATTCTAACCAGAGCTTGAGGGGGTTTGGAGGACATGTAGCGATTAAGGAGGAAGGGGGGTTGATTATTTGCCAACCGTCCCCAATTTTTATTCAATTGGTTGGGGATGAGTGCTCATCGACCAAGGAATTGGTAACTCCGGTTCCCAATGCGCTAACAACATTCAGCCTCACCGTCGATCCAAGTCCTGTCGCGTTTCTAAGAATTACTACCTGGAGGAACGGCTCACACCCCTTACTCGGTCACGAATTTTGGAAGGATATGGTAGTCTCGCCAGTTGGCCACGAGGGGCAGCTGCTAAGCATGCGTTTTGGGGCGATGGGAACCTCCGCGAAGTACGGACAGAGTACTGTCGAGCCAGATTGGTCTCAAGTGATCTTGGTGCTGAGCAGTCCGGGCAGATATAGGATCAGATTTCCCGACACCAGTGAGGTGGCGCGTGATGTCGTATCGGGTGTGAATGAAACATCCGTAGTCCTTCAGTAACCCTGTCCCTCCCGAAAACCTCGTCCGGGGGATTTTTCCCGGCCTCAGTGCAGCGTGTCGAGGAAGTACTTGGGTAGCACGCCCATCGCGAGCACGAAGAGCACGCACAGCGCCGTGGCCAGCGCCACTGGGAATGTCGAAGCCTGGGGCTTGGTCGCCGCCGTGGCTTTGCTTTCGTCCTGCATGTACATGGCCACGATCACGCGCAGGTAGTAGGCCATGCCCACGACCGAGAGCAGCGCGCCGATGACCGTCGCGGCGACGAAGCCGGAGCGATAGGAAACGCTGAACACGAACCACTTGCCCAAGAATCCGCCGGTGGCAGGAATGCCGCCGAGCGACAACATGAACAGCGCCATCGCCGCCGCCACGAAGGGCCGGCGGTTGGCCAGGCCCTTGAGCGCGTCGAAGGTCGTGGCCTTTTCGCCGTCGTGCTCGAGCACGGCCAAGAGTCCGAAGGCGCCCGCGGCAGTGAACACGTAGGCACCGAGATAGAAGATCGCCGCGGCGAAGGCTTCATCCTGTCGGACCACTCCGCTCAGGTAGCCGGAGATCACCAGCAAGATCGTTCCGGCGTGCGCGATGCCCGAGTACGCCAGCATGCGCTTGATGTCCTTCTGCACCAGCGCGCCGAGGTTGCCGATCGCCATCGTGATCACCGCGATCGCGACGATCAGCGAAGCCTGCGTCGGCGGGATCAGGAACGCGGCGTTGAGCAGGAAGGCGAAAGCCGCGGCCTTGGTGCCGGTCGCCATCAAAGCCGTCACCGGAGTCGGGCTGCCTTCGTAGACGTCGGGCACCCACAGGTGGAAAGGGAATACGCTGACCTTGAAGAACACGCTGGCCATGATCAGGGCGACGCCGGCCAGGAACATCGGCGAAGCGTGGCTTGCACCGCGCAGATCGGCGAAGGTCACGCTGCCGGTCGCCATGTAGACCAGGCCCGCGCCGTAGAGGAAAAATGCGGCCGCGAAGGCTCCGAGCAGGAAATACTTCAAGCCGGCTTCGACCGAGCGCGGATTGTTGCGGCGGAAAGCGGCCAGCGCGTAGAGCGGGATCGAGAGCACTTCCAGGCCGATGAAGAACACCATCAGGTCCTGGGCCCCGGCCATCATCGTCATGCCCAGCGGCGTGACGAGCATCAGGAAGTCGTGCTCACCCTGGAACGGACGATCTTCGCGGTAGTAGTGCACGCTGAACAGCCAGGCGAGCAGCGTCGCGAAGACGAAAAGGATGCCCCACAGCGCGCTGTTCTTGTCGGCGACGTAGGTGTTCATCAGCACCGGGCCGATCGGATCGCTCCAGATGCTGACCTGCGCCGCCGCGGTCGCGATCAAAGTCGCCAGCACGAGCGTGTGCCGCGCCGCGCGCAAGGCCGGGATGACTTCCGCGAGCAAGAGCAGCACCGCGCCGATCGACAGGGCGAACAAGGGCCCCATCGCGCGCAGCACGTTGTCGTCGAAAAGGGTCAGGATGTCTTGCGGATTCATCGGTTGGATTCTGTCGCCGGCGCGGTTTCGCCGCCGCGTGGGTCGATCGGGGCGGAGGCGAGCTTCAACGCGCGCGCTTCGTCGCAGCGGCGCACGATCGCGTCGATCGCAGGTTGCGAATTCGCGAGGAACGGCGTCGGGGCGACACCGATCCAGACGATGAACACGACGATCGGAACCAGCGTCGCGATCTCGCGCAGGGACAGGTCGGACAACTCGCGATTCTCACGCTTGTTGAGCGGCCCAAAGAGAACCTTGCGCGTGGCCATCAACAGGTAGATCGAGCCGAAGATCACGCCCATGACGCCGACCACTGCGAGCCAGCGGTTCGTGTCGAAGGCGCCCTTCAGGATCAGGTACTCGCCGATGAATCCGTTCAGGCCCGGCAGCGCGGCCGAGGACAGCACGGCGATCACCAGAAAGAGAGCGAACAGCGGCATGCTCTGTGCAATGCCGCCGAATTCGTCGAGAGCGCGCGTGTGCCGGCGCTCGTAGATCATGCCGACCAGCAGGAACAACATGCCGGTCGACATGCCGTGGCTGACCATCTGCAGCACGCCGCCTTGCAAGCCCGCGCTGGTCAGCGCGAACATCCCGAGGATCACGTAGCCCAGGTGGCTGACCGACGAGCAGGCGACGAGTCGCTTGAGGTCGTTCTGGGCCATGGCCAGGAACGCGCCGTAGACGATGCCGACCGCGCCGAGCACCATGAACAGCGGCGCGTGCTCGACCGCCGCGGCGGGGAACATCGCGATGCAGAAGCGCAGAAGACCGTAGGTGCCCATCTTCAGCAGCACGCCCGCCAGCACCACCGAGCCTGAGGTCGGTGCCTCGGTGTGCGCGTCGGCGAGCCAGGTGTGGAAGGGCATCACCGGGACCTTGATCGCGAAGGCCAGGGCGAAGCCGGCAAAGAGCCAACTCTGCTTGTGCGCAGGCAGCGACGCCGCCAGATCGGTCAGCTTCGGAATGTCCGCGGTATGGAACTGGTAGAGCATCGCGATCACCGCGACGAGCATCACCAGCGAACCGGCCAGCGTGTACAGGAAGAACTTGATCGTGGCGTAGATGCGCCTTTCGCCGCCCCAGATCCCGACCAGGAAATACAGCGGGATGAGCGAGATTTCCCAGAAGAAATAGAACAGCACCATGTCCAGCGAGAGGAACACGCCGAGCATGCCGGTCTCCATGACCAGCATCCAGATCATGAATTCCTTGACGCGTTTCTCGACGTGTCCCCAGGTCGAGAGGATCACGATCGGCATGAGCAGCGAGGTCAGTGCGACCATCAACAGCGAGAGTCCGTCGACGCCGAGCTTGTAGTTGATCGCGGTGCCGTTGCCGAGTTCGAACCACGGCACGCTGATCACGTTCTGCGCGCCGAGGATCGCGACGTCGAAGTCGCGGTAGAGCATCACGCCGAGCACTGCCACGGCGAGCGTGGTGGCGAGCGCGATCAGGCGCTGCATCTGCGCGGCGGCGGTCGGCGTCAGCAGCACGAGCGCGGCGCCGGCAAGCGGCAGGAAGGTCAGGAGAGTGAGCAGGCTCATCGTGAGAGGGAGCTCCACATCCAGAGGAAGACGATTCCCGCCGCACCGCCGCCGATCCAGATCGCGTAGGTGCGGATGCGGCCGTCGGTCAGTGTGCGCAGTCCGCCGCCGGTGGCGCGAGCCAGCGCGGCAGTTCCGTTGACTGCGCCGTCGATGCCGAATTGATCGATGACGACGTAGGTGACGAAGGCAATCAGTTTTATCGGCTGGACGATCTTTTGCGTGTACGTGTCGTCGATGCGCCAGGCCTCACCGAGAAAGCCGAACAGCGCGGGACGTTTGCGCGCCAGCGCGTCGTCGCGTGCGATCCCGGCCTTGTAGGCATGGAAGCCGCGGTGCGCGAAGACCAGCGCGATCAGCGAACCGACTCCGAGCAGGATCCACTCGATCGCGTGCGAAAGATGCGGCAGTTGACCGCCGTGGTTGCTGGCCAGGATCGCGCGTCCAGGCTCGATCACCGGTTCGAGCCAGCCATCGAGCAGGTGCGGCAGGCCGAAGACGATCGGCAGGCCGAGTGCTCCGCCGACCACCGACAACAGCGCCAGCACCATCAGCGGCAAAGTCATGACCGCCGGCGACTCGTGCGGGTGCACATGCTTCGCGTCGTAGCGCGGCTCGCCGAAGAAAGTCAGCGCGACCATGCGCCAGGTGTAGAAGGCCGTGATCGCGGCCGTGACGAGTCCGAGCACCCACAGCGCGCGATAGGCTCCGCCGTGGGCGAAAGTGTGCGCGAGGATCTCGTCCTTCGAGAAGAAACCGGAGAGCAACGGCAATCCAGACAGCGCGCCCGCGCCGCACAGGAAGGTCAAGAACGTCCGCGGCATCTTGGCGCGCAGTCCGCCCATCTTGTGCATGTCCTGTTCGTCGTGCATGCCGTGGATCACCGAGCCGGCGCCAAGGAACAAGAGTCCCTTGAAGAAGGCGTGCGTGACCAGGTGGAAGATGGCGGCCGCGAACGCGCCGCTGCCCAGCGCCAGGAACATGTAGCCCAGCTGGCTGACGGTCGAGTAGGCCAGCACCTTCTTGATGTCGCGCTGCACCAGCGCCGTGGTCGCTCCGATGAACGCGGTCAGCGCGCCGATCGTGGCGATCACGAGCAGCACCGTGTCATTGGCCGCGAACAATGGGTTGAGCCGCACGACCAGGTAGATGCCCGCGGTGACCATGGTGGCCGCGTGGATCAAGGCCGAGACCGGCGTCGGACCGGCCATGGCGTCGGGCAGCCAGGTGAACAGCGGGAACTGGGCCGACTTGCCGCAGCAGCCGCCGAACAAGAGCAGCGCGGCGAGCATCAACTCGTTGTTGTGCGTGCCACCGCGCAGCATTTCGGCCACGCCCTCGGCGATGCGCGAAAGATCGAGCGTGTCGAAAAGGTGCACGAGCAGGAACGAGCCGATCAAGAAGCTCGCGTCGCCGATGCGGTTCATCACGAAGGCTTTTTGCGCCGCTTCCGCGGGCCAGCCCTTCGCGTACCAGAAACCGATCAGCAGGTAGGAGCACAGGCCGACACCTTCCCAGCCGATGAAAAGGCCGAGCAGGCTCGAGCTCATGACCAGCATCAACATCGCGAACACGAAAAGATTCAGGTAGGCGAAGAACTTCGCGAAACCCGGATCGCCCTTCATGTAGCCGACGGAATAAAGGTGGATCAGGAAGCCGACGCCGGTGATCACCAGGCACATCACGCTGGAGAGCGGATCGAGCACCATCGAGATGTCGACGTTGAAACCCGTGACGCTGATCCAGTGCCAGGGCGTGCTCTCCAGCACGCGCTGCGTGTGTTCCAGCGCGCGCAGGTCCAGGAAGCCCTTGACCGCCAGCGCCAGCGCGACGGCCATCACCGCGCAGGCCACGAATGCGGCGAGTTTCGCCGAGCCCTTGGTCGCGCTAGCGCCGTGTTCGGCGTGATCGTCGTGCGCCGCCTCGGCCGCGCCATGGGCGGCCGGCGCGTGTCCATGTCCATGACCGGCCGGCGCGCTGCGCCGCTCGAGACTGGAGAGATAGAGCATTCCGCTGATCGCGCTGCCGGCGAGCGGCAGGGCCGGGATGGCCCACAACCACATTTGATCGGTCATGGGTCAGCCCTCCATTTCTTGCACGGAGTCGGCTTCGGTGGTCTGTCGCAGGCGGAACAGGGCGATGATCAGCGCCAGGCCGACCGCCGCTTCCGCCGCCGCCACGGCGATCACGAAGATCGCGAACACGGGGCCGACCAGGTTGACGTGATCCGG